>CAMCBY010000171.1 GCA_945873015.1 Klebsiella pneumoniae | reverse complement strand
CCCTCTGTTCAACGTTTCGTCGAAAATTCGATCGTGCGTCCCAACGCGTTTGTAGAGAATTACGGCACCATCGGTGTTCGTAATCTGGCCTCGGCGCGTCTCGAGGTCGGCACTTTTATCAACGAGGCCGGTGCCGAGTTACTGAACAGCGCCGTCATGTCGGTGTCGTCGCTGACGAATCGCGGCACGGTCAAGATTCGTCATGGCGCGCAACTCTCGATTGCCGGCAGCGCCAACAACGAGGGCGGTCTGGTCGATATTCGCGGCGAGGTCAACCTCGCTGGCGGCCAGGTCTATCGGCAGTCATTGGAGAGCGCGGTCACCCATGTCGACGGTGTGCTCAGTGCCCAGCGCGTTGAAGTGCTGGGCGGAACGCTCAGCGGCTCGGGACGGATTACCGCTGACGTCGAGTTGGGTGCAGGCGCTTTGCTCGCGCCCGGCGATTCGCCGGGCACCGTCACGATCGAGGGCAATCTATTTGCGCAGCAAGACAGCCAGATACTGATTGAAATCGCGAGTGACGAAATTTTCGACCGGGTTATTGTGAGCGGCGAGGCGAGCCTCGGCGGCTTGTTGCGCTTCCGCTTGCCCGATGGGTATGTGCCCGCACTCGGTCAGGGCTGGCAGTGGCTCGAAGCCGGCAGCACCGCATTCATGTCTACGCTGTTCTGGCTGGTGGAGGCGGCTGATAGCAACGGCGATTACTACGTCGTGGCTGATAAGAATGGCACTTACGATCCGCTCGGCATCCTGCCCGACGCTACTCAATTCGAATTTGCCGGCGACCGGCTGATTTTGACCGAGGCTGCCCCCGTGCCCTTGCCTGCAAGCTCGTGGCTTTTGTTGTCGGCCATCGCGCTGCTGCGATTACGTCGCGCCAGGCGGCCGCAAACCCCGCGCCGCCGGCGCCCGCTGTCGAACGTATTCTGAACACGTTCGACAGCGTCTATGACTGCATTAAAAAGGGCCCTCGTAAAAGCCGTCACTGAACGACCGGCGCGCAGAAGGGAGGGCGTTAAAGCCCTCCCATCAACGCGTCGGGAAACAGCGGCAGGCTGCGCACCCGTTTGCCGGTCAGCTTGAAGTAGGCATTGGCCAGCGCCGGCGCAAAGGTCGGCACCCCGAGCTCTCCCACACCACCGATGGCAACAGAGCGGTCAGCTGGCGTGGTGCGCGCAACTATTTTTGTGCTGACCTGCGGCATCTCGGAAAGACGAATCATACGATTTCGATTGAAATTGAGATTTGTGGCAGCGCCGTTAGTGAACACCTGACGGCCGTAGAGCGCGGCGTTCATGCCATGTACCACGCCGCCCGCCAACTGGGCATCAATCGAGTCTGGATTGACTGATACATAACAGTCAATCGCAACCGACACGCGGTTGACGATGAGCCCGGTGCTGGTGACTTTCGAGATCTCCACCACCTCGGCGACGATGCTGTTGAAGGCTGCGCCGATCGCAATACCTCGTGCACGGCCACTCGCCGGTCGCGTAGTCCAGTTGCCAAGCGCCGCCGCAGCATCCAGCACCGCAATCCAGCGTGGGTCGGTGAGGCGCGCGCGGCGGAACTGATAGGGGTCCTGGTTGCCGGCCGCGAACGCGAGTTCGTCGATCATGCATTCGACACCGAACGTGTTCAGTGACGCGCCAACCGAACGCCAGAAGCCAACCGGAATCGGCGAGGGGTGGCTGACATATTCGACCACGCGTGAATCAAATGCGTAGGGCAGTGCGTGGGCACCTTCATAGCCTTGGCTGTCGCCCTTTGCACCCAACACCAGTCCACGCTGGGCGAGGATCGAAGGCGAGACATTGCGATAGGCCCAACTGACGATTCTGTTGGTGCTGCTCAAGCCAGCCTTGGCACGCATCACCGCCATCGGGCGGTATTGGTCGTGGGCAAAATCTTCCTCGCGTGGCCACATCAATTTGACCGGTCGCCCGAGCTTCATCGCCACCTGCACCGCCTGGCTTATGAAATCGATTTCGGCCTTACGTCCGAGACCACCGCCTAGATAGGTGGTGTGAATCGTAATCTTGTCGGTCGGTAGACCAGTGAGTGCGACTACCAGACTCAATACGTTTTTTGCCGACTGCGTGGGCGCATAGACCTCGCAGCGCTGGCCGGCGACATAGTCCACGGTGCAGTTCAGAACTTCCATGCAGGCGTGGGCGACATAAGGCAGTGAATAGGTCGCATCGACGATCTTGGCAGCGGTCTTTTCCGCGGCGTTGGTACTGAGCGCATCACCCTCAACGGTGTAGACAGTGCCGGCCGGATTGCTGCCGCCTGGCACAAACGGAGTGGCGTTGCTGAGCAGATTCCGTGCATCTGCAAGAAACTGATTACTGTTCAGCGCGGCGGCATTGGCGGGTGGCGTCCAACTGAGACGCAGGCTCTTGGCGGCTTTCCACGTATCCCAGGTATTCGGTCCAACCACGGCCACCGCATTGACGTTGCCGACCGCTTCGAGACCACGCGCGGTGTCCGCCGCAACCTGGGTCGGTATCACAGCCACCATGCCGGCAGGAGTCGCTGGCACGCTGGCGAGGGTGCCGCCCAGTGCGGGACTGTGTTTGATCACTGCGTAGAGCATGCCGTCGAGGCGAATGTCGAGGCCGAACCTGGCGCTGCCATCAACCTTGAATGGAATATCGACACGCGGCACAGCCTTGCCGATCACGCGCAGATCCGCATCGGCCACCAGCGGTGCGCTGGCGGGCGGCGTGAGCAGCGCAGCCTCTGCGGCGACGCTGCCATAGGTGTAGCGATGACCACTGAGTGCGTGGGAGATGACGCCATTGACGACGGTGAAATTGCGGCGCAACTGGTCCTGCTCGCGATTCATCGCTGCCTGCACCAGCATCTCACGAGCAATGGCGGCGGCATCGCGCAGCTTCCAGTAGTTGGAGCGAGTCACACCGCTGCCGACGGTATTGATGGCCGCGCCTATCGGCGCCGGTGTTACCAAGGTCGGCCCACCTTGCACGGTGCGCACGCGAGCGTAATCAACCATGAGATCTTCGGCCAGGATTTGCGCGAGGCCAGAGAACGAACCCTGGCCCATTTCTGATGAACCGATGCTCAAAGTAATGCTGTCGTCGCTCCCGATCTGCAGCCAGGTATTGACCTTGGTTGCAGCGGCGGCCTGCGCGAGATCGAAACGTGCGATGTGTGGCAGGGCCAGGCCCAGCACCAGTCCACTCACACCTTGTTTGAGAAATTGGCGACGGTTGGTGTCGATTGGTTTATTCATGATGTGATGGCCTCCGCGCTTAAAGCTTGGCGATGGACTGTTTGATGCGCTGGTAGGTACCGCATACGCACAGGTTCTTAAGTTCCGACGCGATTTCGCTGCCGTGATGGCCGGCTTGCATCGCGCCGGCAACACACATCAGCATGCCGGGCTGGCAGAAGCCGCACTGCGGCACTTGATTGGCAATCCACGCCTGTTGTGCCGGGTGGCTGCGATCAGGGGAGAGACCTTCGATGGTGGTGACTTTTTTGCCGATGGCAGAGGTCACATCGAACACACAGGCGTGCTCCCGCTGGCCATCGACCAGCACGGTGCATGCACCGCAGACTTCGATGCCACAGCCGTATTTTGTGCCCGTCAGACTAAGCAGATCACGCAACACCCACAGCAAGGGCATGCCTGGGTCATTGACCGTGACCGTGTGATCGACATTATTGACGTTAAGTTTGAGAGTCATCATGCGTCGCTTCCTCCACCGGATTGCTGACCGTAACGAAGCGGCGATTTAACGAGCAGTCACATTTCAGGCAGCGGACCTGGTTGGCACTTTGCGTCGATCTTTATCGCTTTAACCGCGACAGTGTCGATCAGTGCACGCTTCACAATGAACCTGTCTTAAAAATCTTTGCGGGCGCTTGCGATAGTCGCGACTAGCCGCTAGCCACGCCGTCTCGCGCCCGTTCTCGCAACTGATACAAGTCAGAAAGGAACGCACTCGTCTGTGGGATGGTTGATGGCGAAGAGCGTCGTCCGTGTCGATGCCTTGCTCGGACCATCAGCAAAGGAAGCGGATATGCGCATCAATTCAATGGAAAACAACGGTCGCGGCGCGTCAGCGCACGTCCTGCCGGCAGCGTTCGTGGTGGCGATGTGGGTGATGCCCGTCGCCGCTGAGCAAACCTGGCTGGCATTACCCGCTATCGCACCTGCGCCGGCTGATAATCCGACTACCCCGGCCAAGGTCGAACTCGGCAAGATGCTGTATTTCGATACGCGCCTGTCGTCGAGCGGCAACGTGTCCTGTTTTTCCTGTCATAACGTCATGGAGGGCGGTGACGATCATCGTCCGACCTCGATAGGCGTGCATGGGCATGTTGGCGGGCGCAACGCGCCGACGGTATGGAACGCGGCATTTCTCAGCAGTCAGTTCTGGGACGGTCGCGCCGCCACGCTCGAAGACCAGGCGAAAGGCCCGCCGGCCAATCCCATTGAAATGGGCATGGCCAACCTTGATGCGGTCATTGACCGAGTCAAACATATCCCCGGCTACCGGCCTTATTTCGAGCAGGCTTTCGGCGCCGGCGAGGTCGTGACCATGGATAACGCCGCCAAGGCGATTGCCGCCTATGAACGCACCCTCATCACGCCCGACAGCCCCTACGACCGCTACGCCAAAGGCGATCGCACCGCCCTGACCGAACAACAGGCACGTGGACTGACGCGTTTTGCCGACACAGGTTGCGTCACCTGTCACCAGGGGCCGAACTTCAGTGGTCCGGCAATGGCACCAGGCAGCGGCTTGTTCATGAAGTTTCCGACTTATGCGAACAGTCCCTATGTCGCCAAATACGATTTCTTAAGCGACAGCGGGCGCGCCACGGTGACCAAACTCGACGCCGACAAAAATATGTGGCGGGTGCCGAGCCTGCGTAATCTGGTTTTCACCGCGCCTTATTTTCACAATGGCCTGGTGCATACCATGGACGAAGCGGTGCGCGTGATGGCAAGCACGCAGCTCAACAAAACACTCAGCGATGGCGAGGTGGCCGATATCGTGGCTTGCCTCGAGACGCTATCCGGGCCCTTTCCTGCGCAGCAGATGCCGCGCTTGCCGGCAACACCGGGCGACCTCATCGACTGACGCGCATTCACGCACAAAAAAACAAACGCAGTACGGCAGGCGAGGCCGTCCTTGGCCAGCGCCTGCCGTATGGATTGATGATGGATAAGCACAACGCCTGATAAAGAAGGCTTGGTGAGTTCAAGCCCTGAAATTGTCAGGTCCAGCGGGCGGCGGTTGCCGTCCGAGGACCTGACAGTGAACAGCGCAGAGTCAGGCCGCCAGTGTCATTGGCAAGGCGCGCGTTTGCGCACGACGACGCAAGAACAGCGGCACCAAGGCCAGGCCAAACAGCGGCGCCATACCCGGCAGCGGCACGAGTTGCGGCGTGACGCGATGCAAGGTTGCCTGTTCATAGTCATAGGCGAACGACAGCAGCTCGGCTTCTGACCACATCTTGCCGACAAAAAACACGCTGAACGGTGAGTTGTCTGCGTAGTAGCCACCTGACACGGTTACACCGGGAATGCCGACGATATTGATTTCCGATACCGTGGTGGCGCCGATACTGGTATTGCCCAGATCCGGCACCGGGCGAATCGCCTGCGGGAAAAACAGACCATCGAGGTCGTAGGTATCAAGCACGCTGTTGAATAAAGAGTTCAACGCTGCGCGAGCTTCAAAAAATGCGCCGATATCTGGCGGGATATCGGGATGCGCAAATTCGGTCGGAAAATTCGTGGGCGTGGTCGCGAATGATTCCCCCGGCGCAAACGGCGAGATGCCAAGTGCATCGAGGGCAGCAAGCGAACTGGTGCCGTTCGCCGCTGCTGTCTGATTGACTATCATGCTCGGGCCCATCCGCTCCAGCCATTTTTCGAAGTAGTAAGGATTGGATGCAGCGGCGTTGGGGATGGCGGCGCGCAAGGCGCTGAAGTTGGTACCGAGGAACGGATCGTCGACCAAAGTCGCTCCCTGGGCGATCAATTCGGCCTTGGCACCGTCGTACATGCTCTGCGTCTCGGCCGTCAGCGTGATGCCGCTGCGCCAGCCAGTTCCGAGCAAACCAAACCGTTTACCTTGCAAGGCTTCGGTGGAAAACAAACTCGTATAGCCATCTACGGGTATGTTGCCCACCGAGGCCATCGTCTTCTCGTCGGCCAGCGTATAGCCGGCCATTACATCCAACATCACTGCCGCGTCATACACCGTACGTGCGTGCGGTCCGACCACGTCACGGGTTGCGCCGGACAGCGGTGCGACACCCGAGTTGGGCACCAGACCAAAGGTGGTTTTGACACTGGCGAGGCTGTTGGCCGCAGCAGGATTCTGAATCGAGCCACCGGTTTCTTCGGCGGTGCCGATCACACCAAAACTCGCTGCCACACCGACCGCGGTGCCTGCGCTGCTGCCACCTGGTTGCAGCGTGCGATCGTAGGCGTTGAAGGTCGGACCATCCCAACTGGTGTTGGCGTTGTTACCGCTGCGACTGAACTCAGGAATGTTGGTCTTGCCGATAATGACCGCGCCGGCATCGCGCAGGCGCTGCACCACGGGCGCATCACTTTCTGGAATGAGATCGATGCCGCCGGCAAGACTGCTGAAACGATCGTAACCGGCGGTGGAGGGCAGTCCTTTAACATCCATCGCTTCTTTAATCAGCACCGGCACGCCGTGCAACGCTGAACGTGGTCCACTGATGGCGTATTCCGCGTCGAGCGCTGCCGCTTCAGCGACTGCAGTCGGGTTGAAGTAGGTGAAAGTGTTGTAGTGCGGTTCGTAGATGTTGATGCGTGCCAAGTGCGCGTTCACCAGATCAACTGCGGTAAACGATCGCGAGGCCAGACCCGCCTGAATATCGGGAATCGTGATATCGACAATGTTGAGTGCGTAGGCTTGTGGCGCTGCCGCCAATGCGGCACTGAACAGCAAAGAAACGAAATGGCGTGGCCGCACCCGCGGCGCAGCCGTGACGACTGCGATGCGATCGTAGTGAGAGCGAGTGAACATAAAACCCTCCTCGGGTATGTCGGCCGGCTGCGACGATGCTGAATTTTTTTGAGCGTTACGGGCCTGCCAACGAACTGAGTTTTCGATTTTGTTTTGCTGTCGCGTCACGACAGTCCTGGATGCTTTTAGCAAGACACAGGCCAGAATTTCATTGCCATCAAAAACAACGGTTTGAGTTTTTTATAAAACTGCGGAGCGCTGCTGGTGAAATAAAACAGTGCTTTTGATCACAATCTCGACCTTCAACAGTGCGCATTACGCGCACCAAACTGCGGCGCACTGCTTGCGCGTCGGCAAGACGGTGGCGAGGTTCTTGGTGACGGGGGGTATTGCCGTTTGCGTTACGGGAGCACATCCGGCGCGGCCGAGGTCTCGCAGTGCCAACGCTGGGGTGGCGTGCAAGAAAGATATGCACGCACGCGAGCAGTGGCTTCACGCGTAACGCGGTGTCGCCAGCGCCCGGCAGGTCGGACGCGAAGAACAAGTCGCAGATGTTGGCGACGAGCGAACTGACGGCGCTCGCTCAGCGGGCGGCGGCGCTTTGGCGCCGAATCTCGTCTCAGCCGAACACGACCAGCGTGCGTGCTTCGATACTTTCACGCGGCGTGGCTGTGGCGGGCGCCAGCGGATTCTTGAAGCCGGTGTGTGGGGTATAGGCTGCGTGGTGGTCGGGTGCCGAATCCCAGTTCTTGAGCAACAGCACTTCGTCCGGTCGCATGTCCGAGGCGTAGTACCAGCGGTGGCCCGGGTTGTAACGCACCGAATAGATCTCACCGCTGTGGCGCGGGTGCTCAAGGTCGTCTTCGCCGAAGTGATGGATGTCGGTCGGCACAAAATCGCCCTCGGCCGTGCTGCGTGCGTCGCACACGGCGAGCGGCACGTCCTGTACCGGCCCGATGATCGGTCGCCACAGATTGATCAGCGCCATACGATGCCCCTCGTAGCTCGGGCGGCCGGCTTCGGTGAGGATTTCGTGCGCACGACGTGCGCCGGAGTGTGGCGTGTAATCGTTATGCGCTGCATCGACCGGCGTGCGCACGGCGCGCGCTGCGT
>CAMCBY010000170.1 GCA_945873015.1 Klebsiella pneumoniae | reverse complement strand
GCCGTGCACCGCGCGGTCTATAACAAACTCTCAACGGGAGAATGAAATGAAAGGGAAAATCCTGAAACTGCTGCTGGTCATTACCGCCAGCCTGATGCTGGCTGCCTGCAGCTCGAACAGCACCAAAAAAGACACCGCGCAGTCCGGCGCGCGTGTTGAAGACAGAGGTGCAGCCGGTGCCAACGGCGCCGCGAGTCAGGGTCTTGCCGACGATGGCAGTGCCGGTGCCGGCGGGGCTCTTAATGATCCCAACAGCCCGCTTGCCGTGCGCGTGATCTATTTTGATTACGACAGCGCCAACATCCGCGCCGACTTCAACGAAACCGTCGCCGCCCATGCCTCCTATCTTGCTGCTAACCCCAGCACCGTGGTGACCGTCGAAGGTCATGCCGATGAACGCGGTTCGCGTGAGTACAACCTCGCTCTCGGTGAGCGTCGTTCGCTGGCGGTGCGCAAGCAACTGGTGCTACTCGGCGCCTCGGCGGGCCAGATCAAGAGTGTCAGCTACGGCGAAGAGCGCCCGGCTGTCGACGGTCATGACGAAGGTTCCTACGAGAAGAACCGTCGCGCTGAACTCGTTTACTGAGTGAGATAACGGCCATGCACCGCCATTCCGACCGTGTCATGAATCCGCGCGCGCGCCACTGGCGGGCCGCATTCGCATTGTCGTTGGCGGTCATGTCGGTGTCCGTCTTGGCGGCCAAGGACGAAGTGTCGTTGGCCGAGAGGGTTGCGCGCCTCGAGCGAACTTTGAACAGCTCGGGCCTGATTGAGCTGTCGCGGCAGATTGAGTCGCTGCAGCAGGAAGTCCAGCAGCTGCGCGGTGAACTCGAGAATCAGACCTTTACACTTGAGCAGGTCCGCAAGGCGCAACGCGACGCCTATGCCGACACCGATCGCCGCCTGAGTGCACTCGAACAGGGATCTGCCGGTGCCGCAGGTGTGCCGGCCGACCCGCCGATCTCGACCCTCGATTCGCCGACCGACACCGCTGTCGCCGGCAAACCGTCCGAGGAGACAATGGCGGTGGAGATGGCGCGTCCGACTGCGCGGTTGCGCCCGGTGGTGCCGGACGAGGAAGGCATCGATGTCAGTGACGAAGCCGCATCCCGTATGCAGCCGCCAGGCGGCGATCGTCGCACCATCGTGATGTCGCCCAACGATCCAGAACCGGGCTCCATAAACATCACGCCGTCAGAGCCGAGCCGCGTGGCCAGGCAGGCGGTTGATGACGATGCGGTGCTTGCGCCACCCGCTGCGGCCGTTGCCGCCGGCGCGCGCAGTGAGACACCGGAGTCGGAAGCGGCCTATCGCGAAGCTTTCGGCATGTTGAAGGCCGGCCAGTACGAGCAGTCGATCAAAGGTTTTACGCGTTACCTGCAGCAGTATCCGAATGGTCAATACGCCGACAACGCGCAGTTCTGGGTGGGCGAAGCCTACTATGTGACACGCAAGTTCGAACCGGCCATTACCCAATACCAGAAACTCATCAGCAATTATCCCGACAGCCAGAAGCAGGCCCATGCCTTGCTCAAGATTGCTTACAGCTTTGACGAACTCGGACGCAGCGACCAGGCGGTGCAGATGCTGACCCAGCTCAAGCAGAAGTACCCTGATTCGTCCGCCGCGCGCCTCGCCGATGAACGTTTGCAGCGCATCCGCGCCAAGTCGCCCTGAGCGAAGTGATGGCCAGCTCCGCGCCGCTTGAAGTCGGCGCTGCCGCGGCCTCGGCCGAGCCCGAGGTGCTGCGCATCACCGAAATCTTCCTGTCCATCCAGGGCGAATCGACCACGGTCGGTTTGCCTACCGTATTTGTGCGCACTACTGGTTGCCCGCTGCGCTGCCAGTACTGTGATACCGCCTACGCCTTCAGTGGCGGCGAGCGTATGTCTCTCGACTCCATCCTCGCCAAGGTCGCCGGTTTTGGCGCACGCCATGTGACGGTGACCGGTGGCGAGCCATTGGCCCAGCCCGCGAGTCTGCCGCTCATGACACGCCTGTGTGACGCGGGCTTCAAGGTGTCGCTCGAAACCAGTGGTGCACTGGATTTGGCCGGTGTCGATGCGCGTGTGATGCAGGTGGTGGACATCAAGACCCCGGCGTCGAAAGAAGAGGCGCGCAACCTGTGGTCCAACCTCGCGCACCTGCGCGCAGGCGATCAGTTGAAATTCGTGATCTGCGACCGTGCGGATTACGAGTGGAGCTGCGCCAGAATCGGCGCGATGACGCTGCCGGCGGGTGTCGAAGTGTTGTTCTCGCCGAGTTTCGAAACCCTGCCCGGACGCACGCTGGCCGAATGGATCCTCGCCGACCGACTGGCGGTGCGCATGCAGGTGCAGTTACACAAGGTGCTGTGGGGCAATGAACCAGGGCGCTGAACAACGCGCCGTGGTGCTGTTGTCGGGCGGCCTCGATTCCGCCACGGTGTTGGCCCAGGCGCGTGCCGACGGCCGAGAGTGTTATGCCTTGAGCATCGATTACGGCCAGCGCCATCGCGCCGAGCTCGACGCCGCGGCGCGGCTCGCGGTGTCCCTGGGCGCGATTGAACACCGCGTGGTACATGTCGATGTCGGCCAGTTCGGTGGCTCGTCCCTGACCGACGCTGATCTCGAGATACCAACCTCCCCCAGTGACGGCATTCCCAGCACCTACGTGCCGGCGCGCAATACCGTGATGCTGTCATTGGGTCTAGCCTGGTGCGAAGTGCTGGATGCCCATGAACTCTACATCGGCGTCAACGCGGTTGATTATTCGGGCTACCCCGATTGCCGTCCGGAATTCATCGCCGCCTTTGAGCACCTTGCGCGGCTCGCGACCCGCGCCGGCATCGAGGGCCGTGAATTTTATGTGCGCACACCGCTGCAGCATCTGGCCAAGGCCGACATCATCAAGCTCGGTGTGTCGCTGGGCTTGGATTACGCGCAGACGGTGAGTTGTTATCAGAGCGATAACGATGGCCGCGCCTGTGGCGCCTGCGATGCCTGTCGCCTGCGCCACGAGGGGTTTCGCGCGGCCGGCATCGACGACCCGACTCGCTACCGACCGCTGCTTTAAGCCTTAACTGCGCGGCGGCGGCAGGCGCCGCTCGAGTCCTGCGGTCAGCGATTCGTGCTGACGGTTATAGGTGTTGTACAACGAGCGGATGCCGCGTACGTAATCGACCGCCTCGCGATAGGGGCCCATTGCGCGCTGATTGGGTTCACGGCCCATCATGGTTTCCACGTTGCCGAACCAGCGGGTCGGATCGAGCCCGGCCGCTGCCGCCCGTTCGCGCGCCAGGTCGACCCGCGTCAGCCCGGCGTTATAAGCCGCCAGTGCAAACCAGGTGCGCTCGCGCGGCGGCAGGTCCACCTCGAAATGATCGCGCAGCTTATGTAGATAACGTACGCCGCCACGGATCCCGGCGTCCGGGTCAAAGGGATTGGCGACGCCCATCGCGCGCGCCGTGTCGCGGGTCAGTTGCATGAGCCCGAGCGCCCCCCCCGACGACCGCGCACCGGGATTGAACTGACTCTCGAAATACATCTGCGCCACGATCAGGCGCCAGTCGAAGTCGTAGGTATCGGCGTAGTGACGCACCAGGTTGTCGTAGGGCGACAGACGCGCGAGCGCATTGATATAAGAGAAGCGCGGTTCGTCGAAATAGCGCTGCGCCAGGATTTGATAGGTATCGGTAGTGAAGGCACTGCGCACAAAACCGTCGATGGCGCGCAGCAGGCCGGCATTCTGTGCGCGCGCGGTCCACGCGTAGTTATATGAGATGGGCACCGACATGCCAGCCTCCAGCAGTGGATGCATGGCGCGCAGGTCGGGGATGAGATGGGCGTCGACAATCGCGGCGTCCACTGACCAGTTCTCGAGCTGCTCGGCGAGGTAGGCCGGCGGGGTGCCCGGATTGATCACTACCGGTTGCACGGCGATACCCCTCGCCACCAACTCCGACAGGACCCGGTGTTCGACCGTATTGCCGAACACCGCCACGCGTTTGCCGGCCAAAGCCTCGAGGGCATGCAGTTGGCTGCCGGTACGCCCGACCAGCACCGAGGCGGAATGGAAATAGCTGCGAGCCTGGGTCAGCTCGGCGTCGACTTCGAGGTCGGCGGCGCGCACGCGAGTGGTGATGACGTCGCCAGCGCCGCTGCGCAGCCATTCCATCATCTGCTGATCGTTATCCGCCACCAGATATTCGACGCGCAGTCGGTGTTCACGCGCGAACAGTTCCACCATCTCGTATTCAAAGCCTGCCGGGCGGCCATTACGCACAAAATAATTCTGCGCATCGATGCGGGTGATGGCGCGCAGCAGGCCGCGACTCTTGATCGCCGCCAGGTCGCCATAATCGGCCTGCGGCGACAGCACCGCCGCATGGAAACGCTGCATATAGGAGTCGAGCGCGTCACGAAGGGCGGCGCGCTGGGCGTCGAAGTACCACACCACCGGTGTCTGGTCGGATACTTCGAACAAGGTTTTTAAGGTCGAGTGATCGGCCAGCGGCTTCTCGTTGGCGCGGGCCGGCGCGATAGCGACGTCGAAATGACCATCGGCGACACCCGCCAACAAGGTCTCGCGCGGTGTGCCATTGGGCATCAACACCGGCACGATGCCCGGCAACTCGCGGCGTAGTTGCTCAAAATAAGGCCACAGCGGCGAGGCAGTGCTGATCGCAACGCGCAGGCCTTTCAAGCCACGCGGGTCGCTGACCGCTAACTGTTTGCGGCCATACGCGAAATAGCGGAACGAGCCCATCGAGCGGCTGGCCAGCAGGCCACCGTCGCGCAGTTGTTCGGGGGGCAGATCGGCCGCGACCACATCGCCATCACCGCGGCGCAGGCGGCTGTAGAGCTGATCGGGGCGATCGGCCTCAATCCACTCGATGTCCATGCCGCGACGGCGGGCGAAATCGGCGAGCATGCCGAACTCTCCGGCGCTGTCCCGGTGCGGTAGATTGATTTCCTGTTGTTTGAGTTTGAGAACGCGGAGGACGGGGGGAGGAGCGCTTTCATCACCGGAGCCGGCGCTGGCACTGGCGCCATAGAACACGGCCAGCGTCAGCATGACGGCGATGAAAGGTCGATGCCGGTGCCATGCGGCCCACCGACAATGCATGCGAGAGCGATACTGCATTGCGAACGACTTCGTTTGAAAACATCTGCGCTTCTTCGGATGCGGGGCCCGTTTGTGGGCGCCGTCCTGGGGTGTTTTTGTAGGTGCGCGGACGCATCTTGGCCGCTCAAATCCGCCCCGTCAACCCTAACACCTCCCTAAATGGGTAGGTTATCGATTGAGCGTCAACCCGCCGCGAGCGCCGCACGCGCGCCTTCCAGACGTTCCATCGTGCCGATGTCGAACCACTGTCCGTGATGGATTTGACCGCTCAATTGTCCCGCGGCGCTGAGCTCGAACAACAGCGGCGCAAGCGGAAAATGGTCGCTGCCGTGATCGCGAAACAGCGCGGCTGAGAACACGCCGATGCCCGCATAGGTCCAGGCATGGGGTGCGCCGCGCGTCACGCTGTCACCGTGCAGGTTGAAGTCGCCTTGGGGATGATGGGGAGGATTGGCGATCAGGACCAGATGGGCAGATCCGCGCGGTCGAAACGCAAAGTCAAAAGCGAAGTCCGTCCAGATATCGGCGTTCACCACGACAAACGTATCGTCGCCGATGAGAGGCAAAGCGCGCGCGATACCACCGCCGGTTTCCAGTGGCCCGTCGGGTTCACGCGAATAGGCAATGTTGACGCCGTAAGCGCGACCATCACCGAGGTGCGCCTCGATCAGCGCGCCAAGATGCGAGACATTGATCACGATGTCGCGCATGCCTGCAGCGGCGAGACGAGCAATATGCCGTTCGATAAGTGTGCTGCCGCCAACTTCCACCAGCGGTTTAGGCAAGGTGTCGGTCAGGGGAGCGAGACGTTGGCCGCGACCGGCGGCAAGTATCATGGCTTTCACGGCATGTTTCGGCTGAAGCGACCCGCCCGATTATAGAGTGCGTAAGGCGCGCAACGGATGTCGAAAGCCCGGCCTTTCTGGCATTATTCGCGCGGTGTTGAATCCGCGCCCCGCAGGAAACCGTCGGCCGAAACCCCACGCGTTGCGCCCGTCCCCATCACTCTGAACGAAGCCGCGCCGGCGGCGGTCAATAACAACTTGAGCCAACATCCCTCGAACAAGCGTGAGCCCGATACTGCGGCACTCCTGGAAATGGGCCGCGCGGTGCTTGAAATTGAGTCGCGCGCGGTCGCGGCGCTGGTTGCGCGGATCGACGCGAGTTTCGTCGCTGCCGTGCGCGCGATGCTCGATTGCAGCGGCCGGGTGGTAGTGCTCGGCATGGGCAAGTCCGGCCATATCGGCGGCAAAATAGCCGCCACCCTCGCCAGCACCGGCACACCGGCCTTCTTCGTGCACGCCGGTGAAGCCTGCCATGGAGACATGGGCATGATCACCGCCAGCGATGTCGTGCTGGCGCTGTCCAATTCCGGTGAGACCGAAGAACTGACCACCCTGTTGCCGCTGATCAAACGCCTGGGCGTGCCCTTGATTGGTATCACTGGCAACGCACTCTCGACGCTCGCGACCAGCGCCAACGTACATATCCTGGTCGATGTCCAGGAAGAAGCCTGTCCGCTCGGACTCGCGCCGACCTCCAGTACCACCGCGGCGCTCGCGATGGGTGATGCTCTCGCGATTGCGATGCTGCAGGTGCGCGGTTTCACCGCCCGCGATTTTGCCCGCGCCCACCCTGGCGGCGCGCTCGGGCGGCGGCTGTTGAAAATTGATGACCTCATGCACTCCGGGGTCGATATGCCGATGGTGCGGCCGGACGCACCGGTGGCTGACGCGGTGGTCGAGATGACGCGCCGAGGGCTCGGTCTGACGGCGGTGGTCGATGCGGCGGGAATTCTGGTCGGAGTGTTCACCGATGGCGATCTGCGCCGCGTGTTCGAACGCAATCACGACATTCGCGCGGCGCGCATGGCGGATGTCATGACTCGCGGGTGCAAGACTGCCACGCGCGATCTGCTGGCGGCCGAGGCGCTGCGCCTCATGCAGGAACACAAGATCAATGCGCTGTTGGTGGTGGCTGAAGACCAGCGCCTGATAGGCGTATTGAATATGCACGATCTGTTGAGGGCGCGGGTCGTCTAGTGCGGCAGCGCGCCGTCGTGTCGCCGCCGCCCGGCCTGCGCTCGCCAGCCGGCGCGGGCACGCGCGTGCCATGAACGCCTGGCTCACCACGCTCGCGGTGGTGTTGCTCAGCATCGCAAGCTTCTGGATGCTGCATCGACTTGAGCTCGAGGAACGCAACGCTGCCGCGCGCCGCATGCATCAACCGGACTATTACATCGATAACATGGTCCGCCGCACACTGGGGGCCGAAGGCCAGCTCGCCAATGTGCTGCGCGCCGAGCGTCTGGAGCATTTTCCCGATGACGATTCCACGCAATTGGCCAGCCCGCACCTGGAGATTTACAATGGCACGGTTGAGCCATGGCATGTCGTTGCCGAGCGTGGCTGGGTGAGTTCGGGTAACGAAGTTGTGCTGCTGCATGGTCCGGTCGAGATCTGGCGCCAGGACAAGGCCGGCAAACGTGTGTTCCAGGTGCTGACCTCGGAATTGCGTGTGTTGCCGAAGGAACAGTATGCAGAGTCCGCCCAGCCAACCACCATCATCGCGCCTGCGACCGTGTCGCATTCCGTCGGCATGCGCGCCAATTTCGCGCATGAACACCTCGAATTATTGAATCAAGTAAGAGCCAGACATGAAGTCGTCAAGCCGCAGAGTTGAGAGCGCGCTCCTGGTGCTGGCGATGTTCGCCGGGCCGGTGCACGCGTTATCGACAGACGCTCAGCAACCGGTGCAGATAGAAGCCGACTTCGCCGAACTCGACGACGAGGAGCACACCACGGTCTACGTCGGCAATGTGGTTGTCGATCAGGGCTCGATGCATATGACCGGCGACCGCTTGCGGGTCAATTTCACCGAGAACAAGGACATGAAGGACGCCTATCTGGAAGGCCGTCCGGCGACCTTCAAACAAACCCCGGACCATGATGACGATGTGCATGGCCAGGCCATGCAAATTGAATATCACGCTGACCGCTCGCT
>CAMCBY010000169.1 GCA_945873015.1 Klebsiella pneumoniae | reverse complement strand
GGCTTCGTTTGCACGTATCAAACAGTATCTCGCCGATGGCGACTGTTATCAGGTGAACTACACACAGCGCTTTTCGGCGCGCGCGGTCGGCGATCCGTTTGATGCATACCTGCGCCTGCGGCGTTTGAATGCCGCGCCCTTCGCCGCGTTTTTGCGCCTGCCCGAGGCGGCCATTCTGAGTTCATCCCCGGAGCGCTTCATAGAACTGCGCGGGCGTGCGATAGAAACTCGTCCAATCAAAGGCACACGGGCTCGCGCGAGCGATGCCGTTCACGACCGCGCATTGGCCGAGGCGCTGGCGAGAAGCGACAAGGACCGGGCCGAGAACGTCATGATTGTCGACTTGCTGCGTAACGACCTCGGCAAGAGTTGCACGGTGGGCAGCGTGACGGTGCCGCAACTGTGCGCGGTGGAATCCTATGCGCGAGTCCATCATCTGGTCAGCAGCGTGCGCGGCGAGCTGCGTGCCGAGGTCGATGCGCTGCATGCCTTGCGCGCGTGTTTCCCGGGCGGCTCGATTACCGGTGCTCCCAAGCTGCGTGCCATGCAGATCATTGAAGAACTGGAGCCCACCCGCCGTGGCATTTACTGCGGGGCGGTGGGCTATGTTTCCCAAGACGGTCAGATGGATACCAATATCGCCATCCGCACGTTGCTGTTCCAGCGCGAACGCCTGTACTGCTGGGCGGGCGGCGGCATCGTCGTGGATTCTGAACTCGACGCTGAGTATCAGGAGAGCCTGGACAAGGCCGCCGCGTTGCTGAATGTGTTCACCGACGCGGCAGTGCAGTACATGGACGTATAAGCGCGACAGCAGCCGGGCTTCAAGTGAGTGCCCTCACGGGCCGCTAAAGGCGTGACGCCGCTTTCGTTTCCTGGAGTTCGCCCATGCACAACTTGATAGAAAAACTCAGTCTCGCCCAACAGATGTATCTGCAGGCCGGGCTTGCCACCGTGTGGTTGGCGCTGACCGCGCTACTCGCAGCGGTGCCACCGGCGGGTGCCGATGTACGTCAGCAGGTGGTGGTCATGGCGGCGTTAGGGGTGGGCGTATTGTTCGTGTTTGCTTTCGTCTGCGGGCGCATTGCCAGCCGGCGCGCCGAGGCGGTGGTGCTTGGACTGAAGGCTCTGGCCAGCGGCAATCTCGGCCACTCACTTAAACTCAGCGGACGCGATGAATTCGCGTGGATGGCGTTCGAATATCAGGCCGCGCGCAAGAAGCTGTCCGTGCTGGTAGCCGAGACTTTGCATGGCTCGCAACAACTGGTGGCCGCCGCTGAACAACTGTCGGCCGGCACCGGTGCAAGCAAGTCCCATGCGACCCGCCAACGCGGTGAACTCGAGCAGGTCGCCGCCGCCATGCAGCAGATGTCGACCACGGTCGACGATGTCGCCGGCCATGCGCAGCGCGCTGCCGATGCGGCAGTCGAAGCAGATCGCGAGTCGAAACGCGGTCTGGAAGTGGTCAAGGCGTCGGGCCGCACGATTGATGAACTGGCGGCCGAAGTACAGACCACTGCCGAGTTGATAGGCGTGGTCAAGGACAGCACCCTCAATATCGGTTCGGTGCTTGATGTCATCCGTGGTATTGCCGAGCAGACCAATCTGCTGGCCTTGAACGCTGCCATCGAAGCGGCGCGCGCCGGAGAACAGGGCCGCGGCTTCGCGGTGGTCGCCGACGAGGTGCGCAGTCTTGCCAGTCGCACACAGCAATCGACTCAGGAAATTCACGACATGATCGCCCGTTTGCAATCGGGCGCCAGCCAGGCAGTCGCGGCGATGGAGCAGGGCCGTCAGCGTGCCGAGGCGACCGTCGAACAGGCGCGGGTGGCGGCGACGTCATTAGGCGCCATCGCCGAGATGGTCGATGCCATCCGGCGCATGAATGTACAGATTGCGGAAGTGGCGGACGAACAGAGCGTGACCGCGCTCAGCATCAATCGCAGCATTGAAAGCATCAGCGGTATCGCCGCGCAAACCAGTGACGGTGCGACGCAGATTGCCGATGCGAGTGGCGAACTGGCAAGGCTGGCGACCAATCTCGAACACAACGTCGGACGTTTTGCGCTTAACTGAGCGGCAGGAAGTTACGTGATGCAGACGGGCCGCGCAGGGCGGCGAGGGCGGGGGTAACGAATAAAAAGGCTGGTGAGGCTGTTACCAGCCTCACCAGCGAATGCAGCGCATCTTAGCTCCCATGCGAGGAGGTCTGGTCTAATGCCCAATTAGTCCCAGCTAAGAGCGCCGCCGGTCTGATACTCGGTGACCCGAGTCTCAAAAAAGTTCTTTTCCTTCTTGAGGTCGATGACCTCACTCATCCACGGAAATGGATTGCTCGCGCCCGGATACTGTTCCGGCAAGCCGATTTGAGCGCAGCGCCGATTGGCGATGAAACCCAGATAATCCTCAAACATGTTCGCGTTCAGTCCCAGCACGCCACGCGGCATGGTGTCGTGGGCATAGGCAATTTCGAGATCCACCGCCTCGCGAATCAGGCCGATGATCTGTTTCTGGAAAGCTTCGGTCCACAGTTGTGGATTCTCGACCTTGATCTGGTTGATGACGTCGATGCCGAAGTTCATATGCATCGATTCATCGCGCAGGATGTATTGGAACTGCTCGGCAACGCCGGTCATCTTGTTGCGCCGGCCCATGGACAGGATCTGCACAAAACCGACGTAGAAGAAGATCCCTTCGAACACCACATAGAAGGCGATGAGGTCACGCAGCAGACGTTGATCGGATTCTGTGGTGCCGGTGTTGAAAGTCGGATCGCCGAGACTCTGGGTGAACTTCAAAGCCCACGCGGCTTTGTTATGTACCGCCGGCACTTCGCGGTACATGTTGAATACTTCGGCCTCGTCGAGACCGAGGCTCTCGATGCAGTATTGATAGGCGTGTGTATGCAGCGCCTCTTCAAATGCCTGGCGCAGCAGATACTGGCGGCATTCCGGGTTGGTCAGCAGGCGATATACCGCCAGCACCAGATTATTCGCGACCAGCGAATCGGCAGTCGAGAAAAAACCCAGGTTACGTTTGATGATGGTGCGTTCATCGGCGGTCAGACCATCCGGGTCTTTCCACAGACTGATGTCCGCATTCATGTTGATTTCCTGCGGCATCCAATGGTTGGCGCAACCATCCAGATATTTCTGCCAAGCCCATTTGTATTTAAACGGCACGAGCTGATTCAAATCGGCGCGGCAGTTGATCATTTTTTTGTCATCGACCGCCAGACGACGCGCACCGAACTCGACCTGCTCAAGGCCGGTAGCGCCATGATCGACGTCATCAGTGGCGGTTTCCTGAGCGGCGGGCGCGCTCACGCTTCGCATCACGCTGTGCTCGACACGGGCTTCCACTTGCACTTCCTGGCGCTCGAACTGCGCCAAGGCCTCGGTCGCGGCCATCGCGCGCGCGTGGCGTTCTACCGGTGCCGGTGTGGCGGCGGCCGGTTTGAACTTCGCTATCGGATCGTCCCAATTCAACATCGTCATTCCTCTTAAGGCGTCGCAGGGCGTGGGCTGCTTACTGGCAGGCTTCGCAGTCAGGGTCGAGAATCGAACAGACCTTGGGGCCGTCGTCGACTGCCGTCATTTTCTGTACGGCGTTCAGGCGGCCATCGGCCAGGGTGCTCTTCTCGACATGGGTGGCGCCCATGGTGCGCAGGTAATAGGTGGTCTTGAGGCCCCTGACCCACGCCAGCTTGTAGAGGTTGTCGAGCTTGGCGCCGCTAGGCTCGGACATATAAAGGTTGAGCGATTGCGCCTGGTCCAGCCATTTCTGGCGACGCGAACCGGCTTCCACCAGCCAGCGCGGATCGACTTCGAAAGCGGTGGCGTACAGTTCCTTCAACTCGTCGGGGATGCGGTCGATCTGCGCGACGCTGCCGTCGTAGTACTTCAGGTCGTTGACCATTACCTCGTCCCACAGCTTGCGACGTTTGAGATCATCAACCAGGAACATGTTGATAACGGTGAAGTCACCCGACAGGTTGGCCTTCACAAACAGGTTCTGATAGGCAGGTTCCACCGACTGGCTCACGCCGCAGATGTTGGAGATGGTGGCGGTCGGCGCAATCGCCATGCAATTGGAATTACGCATGCCGACGGTCCGCACCCGCTCGCGCAGGGGCTCCCACGCCATGCTGGTCTCATGGTTCATCTCGATGTAACCACCACGACCTTCTTCGAGCAGACTGATCGAGTCGATCGGCAGGATGCCCTTGCTCCACAACGAGCCGTCGTAACTGTTGTACACGCCGCGCTCGGCGGCCAGATCGGTCGAGGCCTTGATAGCGTAGTAACTCACCACTTCCATCGACCTGTCGGCGAACTTGATCGCTTCTTCAGTGGCATACGGGATGCGCAACTGATACAGGCAATCCTGGAAGCCCATGATGCCGAGGCCGACCGGGCGGTGGCGCAGGTTGGCGGCGCGGGCGGTCGGCACGCTGTAGTAGTTGTAGTCGATGACGTTGTCGAGCATCCGCATGGCGATGCCGACCGTGCGCGCGACCTTGGCCTCGTCGAGCTGGCCGTCGGTGATGTGCTGGGCAAGGTTGACCGAGCCCAGGTTACACACCGCGATTTCCTGCCCGGCTCGGGTATTGAGCGTGATCTCCGTGCACAGATTCGAGCTGTGCACCACGCCGACGTGCTGCTGGGGCGAGCGCAGATTGCAGGCATCCTTGAAGGTGATCCAGGGATGGCCGGTTTCATACAGCATCGCGATCATCTTGCGCCACAGATCGACGGCGCGCAGACGCTTGACGTTACGAATCTGACCGCGCTCGGCCATCTCTTCGTAGAGCGCATATTTGCGCTCGAACTCGGGGCCGATGGCGTCGTGCAGATCCGGCACTTCGTCGGGCGAGAACAAGGTCCATTGGCCATCTTCGACGACGCGCTTCATGAACAGATCCGGCACCCAGTTGGCGGTATTCATGTCGTGGGTGCGGCGGCGATCGTCGCCGGTGTTCTTGCGCAGTTCGAGGAATTCCTCGATGTCCATATGCCAGGTTTCGAGATAGGCGCACATTGCGCCCTTGCGTTTACCGCCCTGGTTGACCGCTACGGCAGTGTCGTTGGCGACCTTCAGAAATGGCACCACGCCCTGCGACTTGCCATTGGTGCCCTTGATATGGGCACCCATGCCGCGCACCGGTGTCCAGTCGTTACCGAGACCGCCTGCGTATTTTGACAGCAGCGCATCGTCGCGGATGGCGCTGAAAATGCCTTCCAGATCGTCCGGCACCGTGGTCAGGTAGCAGGACGACAACTGTGGGCGCAGCGTGCCGGAATTGAACAACGTCGGAGTGCTGCTCATAAAGTCGAAGGACGACAACAGGTCGTAGAACTTGACCGTCCATTCTTCCGGTTCGATTTCGTTGATAGCCAAGCCCATCGCGACGCGCATGAAGAAGGCTTGCGGCAGCTCGAAGCGGGTGCCGCGGCTCTGCAGGAAATAACGGTCGTAAAGGGTCTGCAGGCCGAGGTAGGTGAAGTTGAAATCACGCTCGGGCTTCAAGGCGGCGCCGAGGCGTTTCAAGTCGTAATTGCCCAGCCGCGGGTCCATGAGTTCGAGATCGATGGCGCGTTTGACATAGGCCTCGAAGTAGAGCGGATACCGCTCTTCCATCTCGGTCTGGGTCGCTTCGTCGCGGCGGTGGTTCAGAAAGCTCAGCGCTTCCTGGCGCAGGGTGTCGAGCAGCAGACGGGCGGCGACCAGGGTGTAGTTTGGTTCGCGCTCGATGAACAGGCGGCCAGCCATGGTCACGCCCTTGGACACGTCGGACTCCGACACGCCATCGAACAGCGAACGTAGCGCTTCTTCGATGACGGTCGCCGGCACCGCGCCATCGACACCGTGGCAGGCTTCTTCGACCACCTTGCGCAGACGGTTTTCGTCCAGCGGCACCTTGCTGCCATCGGCGAGGGTCACACGCAGTGCGCTCTTGACCTCGGCGGGTTGCTGTTTGTCCTTGGCGGCCTGGCGTTCGCGCGCGCGTTCTTCGCGATACAGCACGTAGGAGCGTGCCACTTTATGTTCGGCGGCGCGCATGAGCGCCAGTTCAACCTGGTCCTGGATGTCTTCGATATGGGTGGCGCCGCTGGCAGGCATGCGGCGGGTGAGAGCACCTAGAATCTGGTCGGTCAGGTCGTCGACACGTTGATGTATGCGGGTCGAAGCGGCGGCGCTGCTGCCTTCCACGGCGAGAAATGCTTTGGTCAGGGCGACGCGTATCTTGTTGCCGTCGAAACTGGTGACCTTGCCGTTGCGGCGGATGACTTTGAAATCGCCCGGTGCCGTCGCACTGATCTCCGCTGTGGACTCCGCGCGGGCGTAGGCCGCCGAAGCTGAACTCACATCCCTGCGGACGGCCGCATTCTCAAATTCCATGTCGCCTCCCGATATCGTTTACGTGGCTGCGGCGGCTTGCATGAGCGCGCCTGCTATTGTTCTGGTCACGGTGAAGGGGACTGTATAGCACCACAAGAAAATGTGGTCAAGAAAATTAGCAACCACAAGATAGTGTGGTTCTTTTGTGGATTACCGGCCCGCAAGCTGGGCACAAACTGGGTATAAATTCGGGATAAAAGACCAGATTGCGAGACAGATCAGGAGCTTAAGTCCGGGGCTCGCAAAGCGGACCGGAGCCGGCGTTTGTGCGGGCTCTTGTGGTATCCGAAACGAGGCCCGGCCAGCGGTTTGATCGGTTTGTGCGGGGGGCGTTGCAGAGCAGTGTGGGAGCGAACGGGCGGCCACCGCGCGCCAACCAGCACCAGCGCCGGCGTCAGTCGCGCGTCGTCTGGCGCCTCGATGTCCCGCCTGTGGCGGTCAATCCACCGCGCCACGCAGATAAAGCGGTAACGCTTCGGCCACGCCGACGCTGCCACCGCGTTGATGCAAGGCCGCACCCAGGCGTGCGACATCGGTGGCGTGCGGATGGAGCAGTGGTGAGTGCGGCACGGCGGCGATGTCGGGCGCAAAACGCCCCGCGTAGACCTGCCAGCCATTGCCGACCAGCAACCATTGCGCAGGCGTGGCGACGTTGACGGCCTCGGGCGCCAGCACGCAGTCGGCAATCACTTGTTGCGTGATGGCGCCTTGGTCATCGAAGCGCAGTGCCGCGAAGTAGACCTCATCACGTCGCGCATCGAGCGCGGCCAACACTTGTCGTGCGCCATACAGACGAGCGCCACCGGCCGCCAGCGCGGCGAGCGTAGAAACCGGCGCAAGCGGCAGATCACAAGCGAGCGCGATGCCCTGTGCCACGGCGGCCGCCACCCGCACGCCGGTAAAAGCGCCCGGGCCGTGGCCAAAGGCGATGAGATCAAGCGCCGTGCGCGTCATGCCTGCTTCGGCCAACACGCGGTCGACCATCGTAAAAAGCCTGTCGGTGTGCTGTCGCGGTGCCAGTTCATGCACTTCTACCACGCCATTGGCGTGGGCCAGCGCCACCGAACAGGCTTCGGTCGAAGTCTCGATTGCGAGAATATTCATGCTGATTGAAACGCAACGCGGGGAGCCACGTGCTTTTCGTTATAATCCGCGCCCATGATTGCGCCGGTCGATTGGTTCATTGGTATTCGCTACATCTATGCACGGCGCGGCAATCATTTCAGTGGCTTCATTTCACTGACCGCAATCGTCGCCACCGCACTCGGCGTGACGGTGCTGTTGACGATATTGTCGATCATGAACGGTTTCGAGGGCGAGGTGCGCGATCGCATCCTCGGCCTTGCGGCCCATCTCGAAGTCGACAGTGCGGCTCGCGGCGACTGGCAAACGATGTTGAAAACCATCGGGGCGCAGCCCGGTGTGGTGGCTGCTGCGCCTTATGTCAGCCGTGATGTGCTGATTGCCGAGCGCGGTGCGGTGCGCGCGGTGGAAGCCCGCGGCATCGATGCCGCGCGTGAAATCGGCGTAACGCAACTCGAAGCCCACCTCAAGGCGGGTTCGCTGGCCGACCTCGACAAAACCCCCTTTGGCGTTGTGATCGGGCGGGAACTGGCCGATTCGCTGGGCGTCTTGGTCGGCTCGCGGCTGACTTTAATCACGCCCCAGCCGAGCGTTACACCGGCAGGCCTGGTGCCGCGCCTCAAGCGTTTCGTCGTCAC
>CAMCBY010000168.1 GCA_945873015.1 Klebsiella pneumoniae | reverse complement strand
CTGACCCAGGCATCGGGACACACCGCGCCCGGCCAACGGTTGATGAGTTCCAGCGCGTTGGAGGCCGCCTTGCGTTCGAGATGGGCGTGGTCGCCAAGCAGGGCCAAGGGCTCGGCCAGCGCCTGGGCGGCCCAGGCGTCGGGGGTGTGATAACGAAGTGGCAAGACTTCGGGTGGGGCGTGGTACTGATCCAATTCACTATCCGCATAGGGCAAACAGGTGGCTGACCCGGTGATGTGCAGTCAGGCGCGCAGAATAGCGGCTCGTGGTCGGCCATGCAGCCTGCGCGCTAATACTAAGGCGGAATTGTGCCTGTGCGTACTCTCGACATATAAACAGATGACCAGTCACCCTCGGAGGAGCAACGCCATGGATCTCGCCGCACTCGAAGCGCGTATCACCCGTCTCGAAGACATCGAGGCAATCAAGAAGCTGAAAGCCATCTACTGCGACATCTGCGACGACATGCACAATCCCGATCGTATCGGCGCACTGTTCGCACCCGACGGTATCTGGGAAAGCGCCGATTTCGGCAAGGCGGTCGGGCCGCAGGCAGTGCGTGAGCTGTTTCAGAAGTTCAAAGACATGTTCAGCTTCTCGCAGCACAACATCATGAACCCGATCATCGATGTCGATGGCAACCGCGCCACCGCCCAGTGGTACATCGCCGGCCCGTGGGACCAGACCGAAGGTGACCGCAAGACCTGGATGACCCTGCGTTACAACGACGACTACGTGAAGATTGATGGTGTATGGAAATACCAGCACCTGCGCGTGGCGCTGCGTATGCTGGAAGATCGCTGACGCCCAAGTGCCACGACCTCAGGCCGTCACCAGCGGACGGGCCTGAGGTCGATGCGGCGCGGCCGGGCGGCGATTCGTGCGCACAAAAAAGCCGCCTGCTCGGGCGGCTTTTTCGCATACTGACAGCAAGACTTACTGGCGCGCGGTAGTGCCACCGTCGATGGGCAGAATCGCACCATTCACATAACTCGCCTCATCGGAGGCCATGAACAGACAGCCGTAGGCCATTTCCATCGGCGTGCCGGCGCGTGCCATCGGCGTCAGATAATTCGCTTCGCGCTCATCGTCAAAGATATTCATGACGTCGGCGATCATCGGCGTGTCGGTATAACCCGGGCACACCGCGTTGGCGCGCACACCCTGGCCGCCATAAGTATTGGCCATCGCCCGCACCATATTGATGACGCCGCCCTTGGCCGAGCAGTAGGTGTGTGCGGTTTTCATGCCGACCATGCCGGAGATACTCGCGACCATCACCAGCGAACCCTTTTTGCGCTCGAGCATGCCGGGCAGCACCGCATGACACAGATAGAACGCGGCATTCAGATTGATGGCAATCACTTCCAGCCATTTATCCGGCGGCGTGGTGGCGACGTCGTTCATGGAGTTCGCACTCACATGGCTCCAGCTCCAGCCGACACTCGCACTATGCACCAGCGCATCGACGCGACCGTAGGCCTTGATGGTTTCTTCGACCACGCGGTTGGCATCCTCAACCTTGGCCAGATCGGCCGACAGCACCATGCCGCGGCCACCGGCGGCCTTGACCTTGGCGAGGTTCTCTTCAAGCGGCGCCAGACGCCGACCGCAACCGACGACTGTCGCGCCTTCGCGCGCAAAGAGTTCGAAGCAGGCCTGGCCAATACCCGTGGCGGCGCCGGTGATGATGGTGACCTTGTCTTGTACGCGTCCGGCCATGGGGCTCCCCTTGGTTTTGAATTTATAAACGTTCGATCAAGGTGGCATTGGCCATGCCGCCGCTTTCACACATGGTGACCAGACCATAGCGACCGTTGCGCGCTTCGAGCGCACGCAAAAGATTGGCAACCAGGCGGCCACCCGAAGCACCGACCGGATGGCCAAGCGCGATAGCACCGCCAAACACGTTGAGTTTGTCGGGCTCAGCACCGAGATCCTTTTGCCAGGCGAGCGGCACTGAAGCGAAGGCTTCGTTGACTTCATAGGCATCGACCGCATCGATGCTCAAACCGGCGCGTTTTAAAAGTTTGCGTGTGGCCGGAATGATGGCGGTCAACATCAACAACGGGTCGTCGCCCATCACCGCGAAGTGGGTGATGGCCGCGCGCGGCTTCAAACCGAGGCTGTGGGCGAGCTGCTCTTCCATGATGAGCATTGCACTCGCACCATCGGTGACCTGACTGGCGTTGCCGGCGGTCACACTCCAGTCGATCTCGGGGTAACGAGTCGCCATCGCGGCATCTTCGAAGGCCGGTTTCAAGCTCAACAGTTTTTCCAAGGTCGAATCGGCGCGCACGCCTTCGTCGCGGGCGACGGTCTTGCGCCCGTCGGCGCTTTCAACTTCGAGGGCGACGATGTCGCGCGCAGCGCCGCTGTCAGCGCCGGCAAGTTGGTGCGAACGCAGCGAAAAAGCATCCTGTGCCTCGCGCGAAATGCCCCAGCGCGCGGCGATCAGTTCGGCCGAGATACCTTGGCGAATCAAACCCTCGGGATAACGCGCGTGAAAACGCGTGCCTTCGTTGTCTTTGCCCATGCGGTTCACCCGCATCGGCACCAGACTCATCATCTCGACGCCGCCGGCAATCACACAGTCATAGGCGCCGGCGATCACACCCTGCGCAGCAAAATCCATCGCCTGCTGGGCGGAGCCACATTTTCTGTCGAGTGTCACCGCCGGGATGGATTCCGGCAGGCCGGCGGCCAAGACCGCCTGACGGCCGATGTTGCCCGACTGCTCGGCGACCTGAATCACGCAACCGGTGATGCAGTCTTCGATGAGCTGCGGGTCGATGCCGGTACGCTGAACCAAGGTCTCCAACACGCTCGCGTAGAGATTGACCGGGTGCAGGCTCGCCAGCGCGCCATTCTCGCGCGCCCGCCCGAAAGGCGAACGCAGCACATCGACGATGACCGCGCGACGCAGCTTCATGCGTTCTTGCGCAAGGTCAGCTCGAAGTCCGCCGACTTGATCTCGACCAGCGGCGAGCGGGCGATGTTCATGAGGCGCCGCACCTGATCGAGCTCCGGCGAGGAAAGATAGGGATAAGTGGTCTTGACCGGCCCGGACTTCTTCATCTTCTCCAGTCCCTCGCCCGCCACCAGCGCACGCAGGATGAGTTCATCGTCGTCTTCGGTGCCGTATTCCTTGCGCAGCTCTTCAATGGTCGGCTGCGGCGGCGGGTTGGCGACCACCTGTTTGGCGCGCGGCGAAGACATGATGATGTCCAGCACGTTCGGGTCGATGGGCGCGGCGGTCTGGCCGTAGAAACCGGCTGCGTACTGAATGACTTCGTCGGGAATCGACGCATAACGTTTGCCGGTGATGATGTTCAGCACCGCAAGCGTGCCGACCAACTGGCTGAAGGGCGTGGCCATGCCGGGGTAACCAAGCTCTTTACGCACCTTGGCGGTCTCGTTCAATACCGCTTCGAGTTTGTCGCTCATGCCGTGCTGCACGAGCTGCGCCTTCAAGGTGCCGACCATGCCACCCGGCACCTGATGCTGAATGGAGAGAACGTCGTATTCGGCGTATTGATTGACCAGGAAGCCGGCGGCCTTGCCGACTTTCTCGAAATGCTCGGCAACTGGCGCGAACAACCTGGTATCAAGGGAATGGCTGTGGCCCTTCAGCTCGATGTTGCGCACCATCACTTCGGTCGAAGGCACCGACGGGCCATTGGCCATCGGCCGGCTCGCGGTATGCAGAATGGTGACGCCCAAATCGATGCTGTCGAGGTAGGCCTTGGCCGACTGCCCGAGCAGATTGTTGGAATGGAACTCGATGGGTTTGCCACGCGCTTTGGCGACTATCGCCGGCAGCAGCGTCTGCATCCGTTCCTTTTCAAGCACTCCGGCTGTGTCGTACAGGAGCAAGGTGTCGATGTCCGGCGAGACCGACAGCTCATCGGCCTGTTTGGCGTAGTACTCATCGGTGTGCACCGGCGAGAGCGTGAACATGATCGCGCCGGCCACTTCAGAGCCGAACTGCTTGGCGACTTTCGCCAGGCGTTTGGTCTTGTCGTTGTTGAACAAGACGTCGTAAATCCAGAAGCTGCGCACGCCATGCACATTCAACTGGCGCATCCACGCGTCCATCAGCGAATCGGGCGTGACACCAAAAGTCACCGAAGCATTCGAGCGCATGCCACCCCGAATCGGCGTGCGCGGCATGGACTGCACCAGCAGATCGAGCCCTTCCCACGGATTCTCGTGGCAATACTTGATCAGGCACTCGAACATCGAAGAACCGGTCAAGTCGATGACGCGGAAACCGGTGCGGTCGAGGATGGGCGAAACGGGCAGCGCCATGCCGGCCTGCATACGCATGCCCCACAGGCTCTGCTGCCCATCGCGCATGGTCTCGTCAAGAAATTCAATGTGCGCCATGACGGCTCCTCAAGCGTGGTCTTGCTGAAAACCGGGCAGGACATCCTGCTCCAGCCAGCGGGTATGGATTTTGTTCGCGGCGAAATCGGGCTGGGCGGCGATATAACGCAGCAACGGGATGTTGGTGGTCAGCCCTTCGACTTCGAAATTGGCCAGCGCGACTTTAAGCCGCTCGACCGCTTCAGGGCGGGAATCGGCGGTCACGACCAGCTTGGCTATCATCGAGTCGTAATAAGGCGGCACCAGGTAACCGTCGCGACAATGGCTGTCGACACGAATGCCGGCGCCGCGCGGCGGCGACCAGCGCGTGATGCGCCCCGGACTCGGCATGAAGTTCCTGGCCGCATCTTCGGCATTGATGCGGCATTCAATCGCGTGGCGGTTGACCTTGATCTGATCCTGACGCGGCAGCGCCGCTTCGCCGGCGGCGATGCGGAACTGAGTCTGCACCAGATCCCACCCCGTCACCTGTTCGCTGACCGGATGCTCGACCTGGATGCGGGTATTCACTTCGATGAAATAAATCGCCTGACGATTGACGTCGTACAGGAACTCCACCGTGCCGGCATTCAGATATTTCATCGACGACAGCAGCTTGATGGCCGCCTCGTGCAATTCGGCGCGCAGTTTCGCCGGCATCAAGGCGCACGGCGCTTCTTCGACAACCTTCTGATAACGACGCTGCACCGAACAATCGCGTTCACCGAAATGCACCACGCGACCACGGCCATCACCGACCGCCTGCACTTCCACATGGCGTGCGTTCTCGACATAGGTCTCCATGTAGAGCGTGCCGTCGCCAAAGGCTTCCTGGGCTTCGGTACTGGCGGCGTCGAACGATGCGGTGATGGCATCGGCGTTACGCGCGACAAACATGCCGCGCCCGCCACCGCCGGCCGAGGCCTTCATGAGGACCGGATAGCCGAGTTTTTCCGCAGCCGCATGGGCGGCGGTCACCGACACAATCTGATCGCTGCCCGGCACCAGCGGCACGCCAGCTTCGGCGGCGATGGCGCGCGAACGGAGTTTGTCGCCGAGGGCACCAATAGTCTCGGCCGCGGGGCCGACGAAGGTGATGCCGTTCTCGGCGCACAGGTTCGCCAGTTCCGCGCGCTCCGACAGAAAACCGTAGCCGGGATGCAGCGCATCGCAGCCGGTCTGTTTGGCCGCGTGCACGATGAGGCTGGCGTTCAAATAACTTTGTTTGGAGGGTGCGGGGCCGATCACCACGACTTGATCAGCCATCCGCGCCGCTTCGGAGTCGCGATCGGCGGCCGACACCACCTGCACGGTTTCTATCCCTAAGGCATGGGCGGCGCGAATGATGCGCACGGCGATTTCGCCGCGGTTCGCCACCAGGGTACGTTTGATGGTCACGTTCTACGCTCGATATTTATAGATCAAGCCGCAGGCTCGATGATGACCAGCACCTGCTCGTATTCGACCATGCTGCCGTCGTTGACGACGATCTGACGCACCGTGCCTTTGACGCCCGATTTGACTGGCGTAAAAAGCTTCATCACTTCGATGAGACAGACTTCGGTATCGGCCTCGATGGCCTGACCGACTTCAACATAAGACGCCGCGCCGGGTTTGGGCGAACGATAGAAGGTGCCGAGATTGGGTGCCCGCACTGCGACCATGCCGGCCGGGATACTGACTTCTGCGGGGTGGGCAGTGGCGGCGGCCGGTGCGGTGCTCGTCGCTGTGCTGTTGACCTGCGGTGCGGCAACGGGTGCCGCGACTGCCTGCGCCGACGGACGACGCGCATTCGGATCGTTGGACAGGAAGATCTCGAGGTCGTCGGTCTTCAAATGCATCTCGTCCCAGTCGGAACGATTGAACAACTCAATCAGATTTTCGATATCAGCGGGTGTCGGGTTGGCCATGGCACGGGGTCCTGAAAATTCGAGGCGAGAGTTTAGCAGGGGATTGTTGTAGCGCCAGCGGGTGCGCGAATGACATTGTGGGTCAGACTTCAGTCTGACACTGAAAACCAATACCAATGTCAGACTGAAGTCTGACCCACAGAAAACGTTGCGGCGCTACCCCGCCGCCCCATGGATGGCCGCCAGCAATACCGGCAGCGGATGACGCGCGACAATAGTCTTGACGCCGGCCGCCAGCGCGGCCGCGACGCCGGCGTCGCTTTCAATCGCGCCGCCGCGCACTGCGTTTTTGCCGACCAGCAAGGCCGGCAAACGTTCCGGGTCCTCGCCGCCCTCGACCTCGGAGAGGTCGAACGCCGCGCCGGCCGCCGGGTCGTTTTCGCGCAGCACCGTGACCGGGCTTGCCGCCACCGCCCACGCGTGCAGCTTGGCGAGGCGCGGGTCATCGGATTCATCGGGCGTCACCACCGGCAGCAGACCGGCGTAGATGTGCCCGGTATTGGCGTCGACGGTCACCGCCTGGCCGTGCAAAGCGGCCAGCGTACCGGCGCCGCAACCGACGATACAGGGCACGCCGAGTGCGCGGCTCACGACCGCCGCATGGGACGTGGCGCCGCCCTGTTCGGTGATGACGGCGTGCGCCGCAATCATGCCGTGGACGTCTTCGGGGCTGGTGGTGGCACGGGCCAGTACCACCGCCTCACCGGCTTGTGCGCGCTGCTCGGCACTGTCGGAGTCGCCGACCACCACACCGCTACCGACGCCCTGGCAAGCCGGTTCACCCTGCGCCAGTACCAATGCGCCCGCGGTCGCGCCATCGGCGAGGCGCGGTTTGAGCAGGGTGCGGATCTGCTCGGCCTGTACCCGCGCGAGCGCGGTGCGGGTATCGATACGCCCCTCATCGACCATATCGACGGCGAAACGCACCGCCGCCTGCGGCGCACGTTTGGCCGAGCGGGTCTGCAACAGGAACAACTCACCGTGCTGCACGGTGAATTCAATATCCTGCACATCGGCGTTTTCGCGTTCGAGGGTGGCGGCGGCTTGCATGAGTTGCGCATGCACGTCGGGTGCCGAGGCCGCCAGCGTGCTCAAGGGTTCGGGCGTGAACTTGCCCGATACCACGTCCTCGCCCTGGGCGCGGTGCAGGTATTCGCCATAGGGCGCCACATCGCCGGTCAATGGATTACGGCTGAACAGCACGCCGGTACCGGAGCGGGCGTCGAGATTACCGAACACCATCGCCTGCACGGTGACGGCGGTGCCGAGACTGTCGGCGATGCCGTGATGCTGGCGATAACGACGCGCGCGGCGCGAATTCCACGAATCGAATACCGCGTTGACCGCGGCCAGCAATTGCGCGCGCGGGTCTTCCGGTACGCCCTCACCCTGACTCGCGATCTCGGCGCGCAGGCTGGCCGCATCGCGCGCGGTATCTTCGCTGAGCGTCGCCTTCAAGACGATGCTTGCGTAGAGCTCGAGAAAGCGGCGATGGGTATCGCGGGCGAAATTCTCATCACCCGCTTCAGCGGCGAGCGCGGCTTCAGTCGCGGTATTGATGCCGAGGTTCAAGACCGTGTCCATCATGCCCGGCATGGAAATCGCGGCACCGGAACGCACCGATACCAGCAAGGGTCTGGCACCGCCGAACTGGCGGCCGGTGGCGGTCTCCAGCCATTCGATGGCGGTATCGATTTCGGCGCTCAGTGCAGCCGGCACACTGCCGGTTTCAAGATAAGCGCGACAGGCGTCGGTGGTGATCACCACCGCCGGCGGCACACGCAGTCCCAAGCTCAGCATGCGCGCCACCGACCAGGCCTTGCCGCCGACCAGCTCGCGGCTCGGCAGTGCGCTGCCATCCAATGCGAGCAGGTAACGTCCGAGAGGATTGGCCATGTCTACTCTCCTATTCCTCGCGGGCGCGGCCAAGCACCCGCAGGATGTCTTCGTGCAGTTCGAACCACACGGTGTGATAGCTGGCGATGGTGGCGTCGCTGAGCCAGGTACGTTCACCGTCTTCGACCC
>CAMCBY010000167.1 GCA_945873015.1 Klebsiella pneumoniae | reverse complement strand
GCATTCAGCGCCACCGCCGTGGTGCGCTCGTATTCACCCCACTTCGGCGCAAGTTCGCTCGAGCAGGTCACGTACAGATCGGGCGCGAGTTCCTGCGCGAGTTGTTTGATGCGCAGCTCGTGTTTGGGCTCGAGGAACGACCATAGGGTGCACACAGCGAGCGCTTCGCAACCGGCGTCGCGCAGTTCGATGATGGCCTGACGTGTTTCGTCTTCGTTCAACTCGACTATCACTTTGCCGAAACAATCGACGCGCTCCGACACGCCGCGAATGAGGCGCTTGGGGATCAGCGGCTCGGGTTTGGAGCTTTCCGGGATATGCACGATAAGTTTGATATCTTGCCCGGCAAGGCCGCGTGAACCACGCATGATATGGATGACGTCATTGTGGCCCTTGGTGGTGATCAAACCGACTTTGGCGCCGCGGCGTTGAATGATAGTGTTGGTGCCGACCGTGGTGCCGTGTGCAAGCACGCTGATTGAGTCCAGCAACTGCGGCAGGTCTTTGCCAATCTTGGCGGCGGCGCGCGAGATGGCTTCAATCACGCCTTCGGCGAAATTGCCAGGTGTCGAGGGTGCCTTGGCGATGGTGATCTGGCCGTTTTCATCCATCAGCACACAATCAGTAAAGGTGCCGCCGATATCGAGGCCGCATAGGTAAGAACTCAAAGCTGTCTCCCCTGGATGAGCGGGCGGTGCGGCTTGTGAGCGCCACTTTGTCCCGCTGGTGATTTGAACGATCTTTCAAAACTAAACCATGGTTGCGCGTATTCGCAAGTAAAGCCGGTAAAACCATCGACAGGGCCCAAGAACTATCGTCCTCCAGTGTTCACTTCGAGCCCACACTGGAATTGTTTCGAGCGCTGTGCGGTCGCGCCCCGCAGGGGCCACGTATCACCGAAGCCGCGCGCTGACCACCAGCCCCGCGACCGGCTGCGTGAATTCTTCGCGCAGGATCACCGCATGGCTGCTCAACACTTCGAAGCCCTGTTCGGTCAGACATTGTTCGACATAACGCGGCGCATGACCGTAACGCCCGCTTGGTTTGATGACATAAGGCGGAGATTGCACGCCGCCGGCGTGGATCTCGACCGTGAAGATGAGCAGGCCGGGGCGTCGCAGCGCACCGGCCACGCTGGCAAAGATGGCATCGAGCGCGCCGAAGTAGATCAGCACGTCGGCTATCACGACCACATCGAACAGCGCGCGCTGGCTGGCGAGATAACTGCCGAGCTCGGCTTTGTGCAAGGCGTCGTAACCACCACGCTGCGCGGCGCGCGCGAGCATGTTGGCGGACAGATCGATGCCGGTCAGATGGGCGGCATAGGGCGCCAGCACCGGTCCGCACAAACCGGTGCCACAGCCGCCGTCCAGCACCTTGAGGCCGCTGGCATGACCGAGATGGCTGGCGAGTGCAGTGGCGATGTATTCGGGGCCACGATAAGCCAGGCTTTTGACCAGTTTGGTGTCGAAATTGTCCGCGTATTCATCGAACACGGTTTCGACGAAGGCGTCATCTGCGCGCGCCGGCACATCCTGGCCGGAACAGGCGGCAAGCAAATGGCGGGCGATGGGATTATCCGGTTCCTCATCTATCCAGTCGCGATATACCGCCGCTGCTTCGTCGATGCGGTTCAAGGTGTAATAGGCAATGCCCAGCATGCGTTTGGGTTTGTCGTTGAGCGGGCCGGTGACAAAGGCGCGGCAGTAATATTCAGCCGCCTCGTCAGGCTGGTTCTGACGGATATGCAGGTCGCCGAGATTGTTCAGCGCCGGCACAAAATCCGGCTCAGCGGCGAGCGCACGTAAAAATGCGGCTTTGGCGTCGGGCAGCCGCTCGAGACGCAGCAGGGTTGCACCGAGATTGTTGGCGAGATTCGCATCGTCGGGTCTGAGTTCGGCGGCGACCGTAAACGCCTCCACCGCTTCGTCCAGACGTTCGAGCTCGCTCAGCACATTGCCCAGGTCGTTCAGGCGTTCGGCCTGGGGGGGCGCGATATCGAGCGCGCGCGCGAGCAGATCCAAGCCTTCCTCGCTGCGCCCGCACTGGTGTTCGAGAATGCCGAGGTAGTGCAACGCATCGGCGTCGTCGGGTTGCTCCGCCAGGATCTCGGCATACGCATCGCGCGCCTCGTCGAATCGGCCTGCGCCGTGGAGTTCTAATGCATGGGCTAACGAAGACATGGGCGCGGTTTCCGGCGGTGACGACAGGACATCATGCGAGGTATGAAGTGTACTGGTTTCGTCCCTCACGGCCGACTGTCTTTGCAGGTCAGACCATGGGCGCGCCTACGGTCACCGCGCGCCGGTCCGCCTATCAAGCCGGGACCGGGCCGGGCAGGTGTGCGACCATGCCCGGCCTGTGAAACACCGCGCGGCACGCGCCTCGCCGCGGTTTACCATCGGGCATACACGCCCACATCTGGAGCAATCACCATGAGCGAGCCCGTCGTACTATGTGGCATCGACACCCGCGGCGTCGCCACCGTCACCTTGAATCGTCCGGCCTTGAACAATGCGTATAACGCGGATCTGTTGCAGGGGCTGATTGATACCTGCACGACGCTCGGCAGTGACCCCGAGGTGCGCGTGGTGCTGATTCGTGGCAATGGTGCGCATTTCCAGGCGGGCGCCGATCTCACCTGGCTGCGCCAACTGGCGACGATGGATGCAGCCACCAACCGCGCTGCTTCAGTCGCCACCGCCGAGGCCATGCGTGGTTTGAATGAAATGGCCAAGCCGACCGTCGCCCTGGTGCATGGCTTTTGTGTCGGCGGTGGCGCCGGCATCGTGGCTTCCTGCGATATCGTGGTGGCGGAAAGAGGCGCCACTTTTGCCATCAGTGAAGCGCGTTGGGGTATGGCGGCGACGATTATCTTTCCGCAACTGGTGGCGGCGATGGGCATACGCAATGTGCGTCGTTATGCGCTGTCCGGTGAACGCTTCGATGCGCGCCGCGCCGAAGTGCTGGGTTTGGTGCATGAGGTGTGTCAACCCGGGCAACTCGACGCCAGCGCCGCGCCGATCATTGATGCGTTGCTGAAAATCGCGCCGCAGGCGCAGGCCTTGAGCAAACTATCGGCGCTGCGCTGCGCCGATGCGCTGATCGACGATGCCTTGTTTGCGCGCCTGGTCGATGAACATGCCGACAAACGTCGCAGCGCCGAGGCACAGGAAGGTCTGGCAAGTTTTGCCGAGAAGCGCGAAGCGGCCTGGTACCGTCACTGAAGGAGTACCCGCCACCGTTAAGGGGCGACGGGTGGGCCACGACAGCGCAACCCCGACCGCTATACCATCGACCTGGTTTCAGGAACTGTCACGACGCAGAACGGGAGGAGTTATGTGCATCAAGCGCAGCGTGGGATTAAGTGGTCGTAATGATTTGATGGACGTCACCATCGTCCAGATTCTTTTGAACCTCAATTTACCGCGTTACAAAGAGCCCAAGCCTGCTGTGCTCAAGACCGATGGGCGGATTGGACCGGGCACGTTGAAAGTGTTGACGCGATTTGAAACGGAAGTCATGCAGCTCGCGAGTTCGGACCAGATGGTGGTGCCGGGTGATGCCACCATCAAGGCCTTGCTGGCCGGTCTGCCGAAAGGGCCGAGCAAGGAAAAACTCGCGGTGGTGATGCCGCAGGCTTTGCCCAAGCGTATCGATCTGTATTTCGAACCGCTGGTCGCGGGCATGAAAAAACACGCGATTGCGGCCAATAATTTGCGCATTGCCCATTTTATTGCACAACTCGCCCATGAATCGGGCGCGTTTCGTTACGCCGAGGAACTGGCGGACGGCAGTGCCTATGAAGGTCGCGCGGATCTCGGCAACACGCAGCCCGGCGATGGTGTGCGTTACAAGGGGCGTGGCCTGATTCAACTGACCGGCCGCGCCAACTATGCCGCCTACAGCCGGGCCAGCGGTGTCGACTACCTTGCCAAACCGCAACTGCTGGCGAGCGATGCTTTTGCCGCCGTCGATGTCGCCTGCTGGTTCTGGAAGTCCCGCGATCTCAACAAACTCGCCGATGCTGACGATGTGCGTGCCATCACGCGGCGTATCAACGGCGGCTTCAACGGAATTGATGACCGCATCGATTATCTTCAGCGCGGCAAGGCGGTATTGGGGCTGAGCTGAGTCGAGTGAGGGCGGTGCGCGTGGCCAATGCAGACCTCGCGCGATACTTCAGCCGCGGGTGGCGGCATTGAGACTGTCCAGGTCGTCCACCGCCGTCGCTATCCGTTCAATCATCTCCATCGAGGTTGCCTGCGGCTGCATGGCCGGCAGCCAGCCTGAATGGCACAGCGTGATGGTCCACATCCATAAGGCATGCAGCATCTGCGCGCGATAATGGCGCCAGGCGAAATCAGCGTCGATGTAGACACCCGCCGTATTGCTCAGAATTTCGAGATAACGCGCGAGCAGCGCACGCTCCCAGGCTCGGCGGTCTTCTATCGTCAAGGCGGCCGACAGGGCGTAGGCCACATCCCGCGACCAATGGCCCTGGGCCACGCATTGCCAGTCGAATAAACCCATCTGGCCCTGGCTGTGGCGGTACCAGTTGCCGATATGCACGTCGGAATGCAGCAGGCCGCGCGGTCCGTGACGATGAATGGCGCTCGCTGCGATGGTCGCCGGCCAGATCTCGTTGAGACGCTTCGCGAGTCGCGCCGGTATACGGTCTGCCATGCGCTGCATGGCTTTGCGTGTATAGCGCTCGGTGTCCATTTTGCGCGCGCCAATTTCGAACCAGTCGGCGAAGTTGGCCAGCCAGCGCCATTGCTGATCGAGGCGTGCGTTGCCGTAGGCGTGGGCGTGCAATTGTGCAAGCAGGTCGACCATACTTTCCGCCATGTCGCGCGTGACATAGGCGTCTGCATCACAAAAACGTGCGCCGCGCGTGGCAACGATGTCTTCCAGGACATTGATGCCGGCCAGCGAGTGGCGGTCGAAAGCGCTGTGATAGCCGATCGGAGTTTCAATGCCGAGACTCGGCCGGATCTCCCGATAGAAACGACCCTCGGCGCGCGCTGTGCCGTTATAGCCGCCGATCATGCGGGTCAACACATTCGGCAACGACTTGGTGAAGACCGACATCGGCAAACGCGCGATATGGCCGGCATCGTTGTAACGCAACAGAAAACGATGGCGCTGATGCGTGCCTGCGGACGCTTCCAGGGCATCGAAGCCCAACACTTTGGCGTCTGGATGACCGGAGCAAATCACCGCTGTCCACCATTCCGGCGTGAGTACGGTGACGGAGCTCGGCACGTCTTGCAGATGACGGGCGCGTTGCGGGTGAATCCGCTCGCGCAGCACGTGGCCGGCGATACGCAGCGCGGTCAGGGCGACAGAGTCCGCTGGTCGGGCCATCGGGTCTTAATGCGTCGCGCCAGCCAGCGTCGTCGCGTGTTGCTGGGACAGGTGCAGGAAATCAGTGGCGATATAAGTCCAGTCGTGTTCGGCATGCATCTCGGCCGCATAGGAATAGTCGACGCCTGCTTCCAGCACCGCCGGCCGGATCGCGCCACCGAATTCCAGCGGCCGCATGACAAACGCGGTCTGCATGCCGTGGCCGGCAGCGAAATGCAGATCGAACTGATGGGCGGCGACCATGCAGCACTCGCTGGGGTCGAGGTTGAGCGCGCGTGCGGCGGACAGATAGACCTCCGGATGCGGTTTGTAGTGACGGGCGAGCGAGGAGCCGAGCAGCACATCCCAGGGCAGGCCGGCGTGCCGTGCAAGCGCCGCCATGTCGTCGAAATTGCCGTTCGACAAGGGTGCGATAAGGGCATGTTGTTTGATCGCAGTCAGGCCAGGCACGGCGTCCGACCAGGCGTCGAGACGGCGCCAGGTGGCGGTCATCTCGTCGAGTTCCGTCGCGCTCAAGGGGCGCGGAAAATGGCGCGCCACCAGTTCCGCGAGATCTTCGCGCTGCAGGTCGAGCAGTGGCCGGAACGCACGGCCTTCGGCGACATGACGTCTGATCGATTTCATATAGGCATTACGCCACGCGACGGCCAGTGTGGCGGTGTCGCGTTCGACTTCCTGGCGTGCGGCAAGCGCCGTCAGGGCACGTTTGAACGGCCCGAAAAAATCGCACACCGTGCCATAGGTATCGAAGAAGAAGGCGCTCACCGGCACGCTGCCGCGCGCCGGTGAGCGGTTCGGGCCGGGCTGAAAAGGGAACGCTTGATTTGATTTTTTCATGGTGGCCGGATCATGCCATGCCGAGGCCCGCGATTGCCGCACTTCGTAACGGAGAAATGGGCAACGGAGGCCGCTCTGTGTGCGCCGTGCTCAGCGATGCGCGGCCAGCACTTTCAATCCGGGTTTGAGCGCCAGACGTTTGCTGACGATGCGCAAGTCGTGGCGGGCCAGCAACAGGCCCAGGGTCTTGCGATTGAAGTAATAAAGGTGTTCGGACGGTTTTAACTCGTTCCACTGCGCGAGCGTGCGCGGCACGCGCCAGTGGCCGATGTCGGGCGTGCCGATATCGAGCACACCGCCCCGCGCAAGGATGCGCGCGAGCTCGGCCACGAAACGATTCAGATCCGGCACATGCTCGATGACATCGTAGGCCGAAATGACATCGAAGTGCGCTGTCGGGTAGTGCTGATCTTCGAGCACGCCGCAGGCCAGCCGCGACAAGCCGAGCGTATCGCGGCCATAGGCGATGCCGTCGGCTTCAATGTCCACCCCCCAGGCCTCGAAGCCTGCTTCGGTCGCAGCCTTGACCACGAAGCCGGCTGAGCAGCCGACATCCAGCCAGCGGCCGCTGTCACGGCCGATGCGTGCCACGCGCTTACGTGCGCGAATGATCTTCGCTTCGGCTTTGCGTGTGTAGCCGGCGCTGTAGGCGGCGTCGTAGTGCGCGCGAATATGCTCAAAGGGTGGGCGCGGATTGATGAGGGTCAGGCCACAGCCTGCGCAGCGCACGAAGGGTTCGCCGCCCTTGTCGAACAAGTGATGGAAGGTGCTGCCGCTGCACACCGGGCAGGGGATCAGATCCCAGTCGTCGCGCATCGCGGCAGCCGTCATGATGCCGGGCCGGCGCGGCGCACGCGTATCATTGCGCCAGCACGGCACCTGCCGTGACAATGGCTGTGTGATGGTGCGAGCAAGGTGGGGAGCAGATGCACAAACATTTCAAGTCGAGTGGGGTTGTCACCGTGACCACCGACTTCGGCCATCGTGGGCCCTTTGTCGGCACCATGAAGGGTGTGATCGTGAGTCGCTTTCCTGCCGCTCGTATTATCGATCTCACCCATGAAGCCTATGTGCACTGGCCGGCCGAAGCCGGCTTCTGGATTGCGCGATCCTATCATTACTTTCCGCCCGGCACGGTGCATCTGGCGGTGGTCGATCCGGGCGTCGGCACCGATAGAAGTGTGCTGCTCGCGGTCGGTGACGGACATGCCTTTCTCGCGCCCGACAACGGCCTGTTGGCGGAAGTCATCGAGAAGACGAGTGCGACGGTCTATCACGTGCGCGAAGAGATTATCGAAGCCCATGCGCTGACCGACATCAGCGCGACCTTTCACGGACGCGATGTCTTTGCACCGCTCGCGGCGCGACTCGCCGCCGGCGAACTCGATGTGCAACACTCAGGGACACCGACCCGCGACTATGTCCCTTCGATCATAGAACCACCTGAGCGGCGCGGACATCAGATGTCGGGGGTGGTGATTACCACCGATCATTTCGGCAATCTCATTTCCAACATCGAACGGGCCGCTGTCGAAACCTTTCGCCAGCCGTTGATCCAGGCCGGCGGCCACGATATCCCTTTTCTGCGTACCTACGGTGACGTGCAGCCCGGCACATTGTTGGCGTTGATCAATTCTTTCGGTGTGCTCGAGGTCGCCTGTGCTGAACAGAATGCGGCGGCGACACTCGGTATCGGGCGCGGTGCGCCCATCAAGGTGGTCGAAAGAATGTAAGGGAAATTTCCCCGCCCATTCAGAACCACAGAGCAAACCTTCGTCACACCCATGAACGACCCCCGCGGCCATCGCGCCCTGCCGTATCACCCCGACGCTTACGACGAGCATTTTGCATTGCGTGTGCCGCTGATGCTGTGGCTGGTGCTGGCCTTGGCTGTGCATCCACAGGTGCTGCTGCTGCTCAGCCATCTACCCCAGGGCGGCGGCGAATTTGCCTATCTCTCAGGCCTAGTCGACGGACCGGCGCTGGTCGCCACCGTGCCGGCCATCGCGGTGCTGGCGGCGGCCGCGCGACGCCGCCCTGCTGCTGGTCCCGCCGTGCGCTGGTTGTGGCGACGCGGCGCGTGGTTGCTGCTGGTGACCTTGCTGGCCAATT
>CAMCBY010000166.1 GCA_945873015.1 Klebsiella pneumoniae | reverse complement strand
GTGCCGACAAGACCCGCGTCGTCAACGATGCCTTGGGCGCGCTGCGCGACAAGCTGGCGGCCGACCTTGGTCTGGTCGCCGAGACCTGGGCGCCCTTGTGGGTGGTTGATTTCCCGATGTTCGAGTGGGACGAGGAAGACAAGCGCTGGGCTGCTCTGCATCACCCCTTCACCGCGCCGGCCGATGCCGACAGCGTGGCGGATGCACCGGGCCAGGCGATTTCTCGCGCATATGACATGGTTTTGAACGGTTCGGAAATTGGCGGCGGTTCGATTCGTATCCACAACTCGCAGCTGCAGAGCAAGGTGTTTGGCCTGCTCGGCATCGGCGATGAAGAAGCGCAGGAGAAATTCGGCTTCCTGCTCGAAGCCCTGCAATACGGCTGCCCGCCCCACGGTGGTATCGCTTTTGGTCTCGACCGTCTGGCGATGCTGATGGCGGGCGAAACTTCCATCCGCGAAGTCATCGCCTTCCCCAAGACCCAGAGCGCGAGCTGTCCTTTGACCTCGGCGCCGAGCGAAGTGAGCGAGCGTCAGTTGCGCGAACTGTCGATACGCCTGCGCAAGGCCGCCGGCGCCGACAAAGAATAAAACCGCGCGTTTTACCTGAGATTTACACAAGCGCGCTGGCCGTGCTTGTATTCAACAGGTAGGCTGACCATATTCGATTGAACAGGGCAGCAAGCTGCGGCCCGCACTTCGCCACCAACCCGCCGCTCTCGGCCAGACACCTATGCGCAGTGACGTCATTCCCCATCTCGCCGTCAATACCATCGTCCATACCCGCGTGCCGCCGGTGGTGCGTGAACACCTCGAAGCCGACGAGCGCGAACGCCTGCGTGCTGAGATAAAAGCCTTGCTGGTGACAAACAACGCCGTGCTGGTCGCTCATTACTACACCGATTCCGAATTGCAGACTCTCGCCGACGAAACCGGCGGCTACGTCTCCGACTCGCTGGACATGGCGCGTTTTGGCCACGAGCATCCGGCTTCGACCCTGGTGGTGGCGGGTGTGCGCTTCATGGGTGAGACCGCCAAGATTTTGAACCCTGAAAAGCGCGTGCTGATGCCGGATCTGAAAGCCGATTGTTCGCTGGATTTAGGCTGCCCGGCCGATGCATTCAGTGCTTTCTGCGACGCCCACCCCGATCGCACCGTGGTGGTCTATGCCAATACCAGCGCGGCGGTCAAAGCACGTGCCGACTGGATGGTGACTTCGGGTATCGCCTTGGATGTAGTGCGCCATCTCAATGCCCGCGGCGAGAAAATCATCTGGGCGCCGGACCGTTATCTCGGTGATTACATCCGCACCGAGACCGGCGCCGACATGCTGTTGTGGAATGGCGCCTGCATCGTGCACGAAGAATTCAAGGGCGTGGAGCTCGCCGAATTGCGCGAGTTGCACCCCGCCGCGCGCGTGCTGGTGCATCCTGAATCACCGCCCTCGGTCATCGAACAGGCCGATTATGTCGGTTCGACCTCGGGCCTCATCAATGAGGTCAAAACCTCGAGCGCGCAGGAATTTATCGTCGCGACCGACAAGGGCATCTTCCATAAGATGCAGCTCGCCGCGCCGGGCAAACGCCTGATCGCGGCGCCGACCGCCGGCCGCAGTGCGACCTGCAAGAGTTGCGCGGAATGTCCGTGGATGGCGATGAACGGCTTGCGCTCATTGCGCGAAGTGCTGGCCAATGGAGCTAACGAAATCCATGTGCCGGAAGACGTCGCAAGCCGTGCGCGACGCCCGATCAAACGTCTGCTCGACTTCGCAGACGCGCAAAAACGCGTGGTGTTGAGCAACAACGACGCGTGAGCCGCCCATTCGGCAGTCATTTGCGCTGCATAGCGCGCGATGATTTGCGACAATGGCCGCCTTTCCAAGCGCAGTATTCATCGCGGGTGAGCCATGGCCGGACACAGTAAATGGGCCAATATCAAACATCGCAAGGGCAAACAGGACGCCAAACGCGGCAAACTGTTCACGCGCTTGATTCGTGAAATCACCGTCTCCGCCCGCACCGGTGGTGGCGACGCCAGCTCCAATCCGCGTTTGCGTGCGGCGATTTACGACGCGCTGAACGCCAATATGACCAAGGACACCGTCGAGCGTGCGGTCGCCCGCGGCGCTGGCGACGTCGATGCGGACAACTATGAGGAGATCCGCTACGAGGGTTACGGCCCGGGTGGCGTAGCGGTGATGGTCGATTGTATGACCGACAACCGTAACCGCACGGTCGCCGAAGTGCGTCATGCCTTCGCCAAATGCGGCGGCAATCTAGGCACCGACGGCTCGGTTGCCTACCTGTTCAAGAAGGTCGGCCTGCTCGACTACCCACAGGGCACGGACGAAGACGCGGTGATGAGTGCCGCCCTCGACGCGGGCGCCGACGATGTCATCGTGCACGACGACGGCGCGATTGAAGTGCTGACCGGCCCCGATCAGTTCGCCGAGGTGAAGGACGCGATGGTGGCCGCCGGTCTCGAACCGGAGGGCGGTGAAGTGACCATGCGCGCCGCCACCCAGAGCGAACTCGACGCCGACAACGCACAAAAGATGGTGCGTCTGTTGGACATGCTGGAAGACCTCGACGACACCCAGAAGGTCTACTCGAACGCCAGCATCTCCGACGAAATCATGGCCACGCTCGGCGCCTGAGCGGCGCCGCCTTCGCGCTTGACCGTCATCATCGGCATCGATCCGGGTTCCAGAGTGACAGGCTATGGCGTGATCCGCACCGAGCGCCAACGTACCGAATACGTGACCTGCGGTTGTATACGACTCGATACCGACGGCAGTTTCGATGAACGTCTGGTGCAGTTGTATGACGAGCTGTCGGCGATCATCACCGAGTTTGGCCCGGCCGAGGCCTCCATCGAAAAGGTTTTCATGAACCGTAACGTCGATTCAGCGCTGAAGCTCGGTCATGCCCGCGGTGTGGCGATGGTCGCGGCGCGCCGCGCCGGCGTGCAGGTGAACGAATATTCCGCCACGCAGATCAAGCAGAGCGTGGTCGGGCGCGGTCATGCCGACAAAGTGCAGGTTCAACACATGGTGAAGTTTCTGCTTGGCCTTTCTTCCACACCCACCGCCGACGCTGCCGACGCGCTGGCGGCCGCGCTGTGTCACGGCGCGATGCGCGACGGCCGTGCGCGCATCGCGCTCGCAGGTTTGCCGCGATGATCGGACGCATCACCGGCATCCTGATCGAAATGCGTCCGCCGCAGTTGATAGTCGACTGCAACGGCGTCGGCTACGAAATCGAGGCGCCCATGACTACCATCTGGGCGCTGCCGGAGATCAATCAGAAGGTCTCGCTTTATACCCATCTGACGGTGCGCGAGGATGCGCATCTGTTGTACGGCTTTGTGACCGAGAGCGAACGGGCGCTCTTTCGCAGCCTGCTCAAGGTCAATGGTGTCGGCACCAAGATGGCGCTGGTGATCCTGTCGGGCATGGACGCCGATGCGTTTGCCGAATGTGTACACGCCGGCGATATCGCGCGCCTGGTCGCATTGCCCGGGGTCGGCAAGAAGACCGCTGAGCGTCTGATCGTGGAGATGCGCGACCGTGTAGACCGCATCGAGCCTGGTTTGCGTGCGCAACTGCCGGTCGGCAATACGCGGGTGGTGGATGCCACGGCGGACGCCATCGCGGGTCTGATTGCGCTCGGTTACAAGCCCCAGGAAGCGAGCCGCTTCGTGCACGGGATAGAAACCGAGGGCATGAAGAGCGAAGAGATCATTCGCGTGGTGTTGAAGAGCCTGGCGCCGAAATGATGATCAACGCGTCTGCCAAACAAGGATGGACCGGCGATGTCTGATGGCGACCGCCTGATCACCGCGTCTCTGGCCTCGGATGATGTTCAGCTCGAGGACTCCATACGGCCCAAGCTGCTGGCAGATTATATCGGCCAGCCTGCGGTGCACGAGCAGATGGAAATTTTCATCGGCGCCGCCCGTCAGCGCGGTGAACAGCTCGATCACGTGCTGATCTTCGGCCCGCCAGGACTCGGCAAGACCACTCTCGCCCACATCATTGCCAACGAACTCGGCGTCAATCTGCGTCAGACCTCGGGCCCGGTGTTGGAGCGCGCCGGCGATCTCGCGGCACTTTTGACCAATCTCGAACCGCGCGATGTGTTGTTCATCGACGAGATTCATCGCCTCTCACCGGTGGTCGAAGAAATCCTCTATCCCGCCATGGAGGACTATCAGCTCGACATCATGATCGGCGAAGGCCCGGCGGCGCGCGCAATCAAACTCGACCTGCCGAAATTCACTCTGGTCGGCGCCACCACCCGCGCCGGCCTCTTGACCTCGCCGCTGCGCGACCGCTTCGGCATCGTGCAGCGTCTCGAATTTTATTCCGAGGAAGACCTTGCGCGCATCGTGCGGCGTGCAGCGCGCATACTCGATGTGCCGATTGAAGCCGGCGGCGCCCACGAACTCGCGCGCCGCTCACGCGGCACACCGCGTATCGCCAATCGCCTGCTCAGACGCGCCCGCGATTACGCTCAGGTTAAGGCGGACGGCGTATTGTCCACCGACGTCGCATCCCGCGCGCTGGATTTATTGAACGTAGACATGCATGGCTTTGATGTCATGGACAGGAAACTGCTGCTCGCCATCATGCAGAAGTTTGACGGCGGACCGGTCGGGGTCGACAGCTTGGCGGCCGCCATCGGCGAAGAGCGCGGCACCATAGAAGATGTCATTGAGCCTTATCTCATTCAGCAAGGTTTTCTCATGCGCACCGCGCGCGGCCGGGTCGCGACCCGCTCGGCGTGGCTGCACTTTGGGCTCGAGGTGCCGCAATCGGTGCGCGCCATACCCGATCTGTTCGAAGGCGGCGAATGACCATGCGCGCGGATGCCTTCTTATGGCCGGTCAGGGTTTATTACGAGGACACCGATGCCGCCGGCATCGTCTACCATGCCAACTACCTGCGTTTTATGGAACGCGCACGCACCGAATGGTTGCGCGCGCTGGGGTTTGAACAGGATGCGCTGGCGCGCGAGCACGGTGTGGTGTTTGTGATCACCGAATCGACCATGGCCTTCAAACGCGCCGCGCGCTTCAACGATGAAATCGTGGTGCGCTCGACGCTGGCGCGGCTGCGCGGTGTCACGATTGAATTCGCGCAGACCGTCACCGACAAGCTTGGCGGCACTTTGTGCTCAGCACGTAATGTGGTGGCCTGCGTAACGGCAACCAATCTGCAACCGCGACGTATACCCGCGCACATGATGGAGATATTCAAGGGTGGAGACTGATCTTTCGATTGCGAATCTGATTCTGGGCGCGAGCGCGCTGGTCAAGTTCGTCATGCTCATCCTGCTGTCGGCATCGGTAGCCTCATGGACGCTGATTTTCTCCAAGCGCCGGCAAATGCATATAGCCAAGCGCGAAATCATGGAGTTCGAGGACGAATTCTGGTCGACCGAGGATCTGACCCGCTTGTTCAATCGGGTCGCCGCCCATGCCGAAGACGCCACCGGCATGGAGCGCATCTTTGAATCGGGTTTTCGCGAGTTCGCGCGCCTGCGCAAACGCGGCGGCCTCGACACCACCGACATTCTCGACGGTGCGCAGCGCGCCATGAAGGTGACCGTCAACCGCGAACTCGAAGCGCTGGAGAATCATCTGCCGACGCTCGCCACCATCGGTTCCATCAGTCCCTATGTCGGTCTGTTCGGCACGGTGTGGGGCATCATGAATTCCTTCCAGTCCCTCGGTAACGTGCATCAGGCGACCCTCGCGATGGTCGCGCCAGGTATTTCCGAAGCGCTGGTCGCGACCGCGATGGGCCTGTTCGCGGCAATCCCGGCGGTGGTGGCCTATAACCGCTTCGCCAGCGACATCGACCGCATCTTCGGACGTTACGACATCTTCGCCGAAGAATTCCTCGCCATCCTGCGCCGCCAGGCGCACGACTGAGCGGGCAATCATGGCAGGAGGTGTTTCAGAAGGCAGATCGCGCCGCGGACGCAAACGCGTCATGGCGGAAATCAACGTCGTGCCCTATATCGACGTCACCCTGGTGCTGCTGATCATCTTCATGATCACCGCGCCCTTGGTCACGCAGAGTGTGCAGGTGGAGTTGCCACAGGCGCCGTCACAAGTGGTGGAATCGAGCGAGAACGAACCGGTCAATGTGACGGTCAATCGCGAAGGGCTGATATACGTCGATATCGGTGAGAACCCCGACCAGCCGGTGGACGAAGCGACCTTGGTGACTCGCGTATCGGCAATCATGAAGTACAAGCCCGAGACCCAGGTGTATGTCGGCGGCGATAACGGCGCGGATTACGGCAATGTGGTGCGGGCGCTGACGGCGCTGACCGCCGCTGGCGTCAAGAGCGTCGGCCTGCGTACCGACCCGCCCAGCGCCAAGGGGCAGAATTGAGTCGCATGCACGCCCGGATAGTCCCGTCATGATGCCGCGTAAATCCATTGTGATGTCGGTGCTGCTTCACAGCCTGCTGTTTGGCGTGCTGTTGGTCGGCGGATTCAATTTCTGCAGTGAACAGCCCGTGAGCCCGCAACCCTCGGGCCCGGTCATGAAAGCGACCATGGTCGACAGCAAGGCGGTCGATGAACAGGTCAAGAAACTCAAAGCAGCCGACGAAAAGGCGCAGGCGGAAAAGGACCGCCAGGTGCGCGAGGCCGAGCAGAAGCGCGAGGCCGAGGAACAGCGCATCGAGGAATTGAAAGTCGAGCAGCAGCGCTTGAAGCAGGAACAGGCCGTGCAGCGCCAAGAGGCCGAGAAGGCCAAGCAGGAAGCGGTCGAGGCCAAACAGAAGGTCGAAGAGCAAAAGCGTGAGCTCGCCGAGCAGCAGAAGAAGAAAGACGAGCAGAAGAAGCTGGAAGACAAGAAGCTGCAGGAAAAGAAAAAAGCCGACGAAAAGAAGAAGGCTGAGGAGCAGAAAAAGGCCGAAGCTGAGCAGAAGAAGAAGGACGCGGCCGAAGCTGAGAAGAAGAAGACTGCCGAGGCCGAGAAGAAAAAGGCCGCCGCTGAAGCGGAAAAGAAGAAGGCGGCCGACGCCGAAAAGAAAAAGCAGGAAGCCGCCGAGCAGAAGAAGAAAGACGAGGCGGCCAAGAAGAAGGCCGCTGAGGAAGCGGCCGAAGCCGAACGCAAGAAGTCACTGGCCGATGAGATCGCGGCGACGGAAGCCGCCGAGGCAGCCGAAGCACAGGCCGCTTCCGATCAGAGTGAAGCGCAGCGCTACGCGCGCGCCATCAAGTCCAGTATCACAGCGGTCTTCAACTACCCGCCTGGAACGGAGGAGGGGCTTAGATGTACTTTACAAATCACGCTCATGCCCGGTGGCGAAGTCATCGACGTAAAGACCACCAAGGGCAGTGGCAACGACACGTTTGACCGCCAAGCTGAAAACGCGGTGCGCAAGGCGTCGCCCCTGCCCGTTCCGGAAGACGCCCGCCTGTTTCAAAAGACTTTTAGGAGATTCAACCTTGTTTTCGATCCGCAGTCTTAAAGACGCATTCCCAAGGCTGAGTTCGATGGTGCTGCTTGCCATGTTGGCGGTGCCGCCCATGGCCAGCGCTGAAGGCGAACTTACCATCACCATCGACAAGGGCTCCAAGACCGCTCTGCCGATAGCGGTCGTTCCCTTTGCCACTGTCGGCGACAGCGGCAAGACCGATATCGCGGCGGTGATCCGCTCCGATCTTGAGCGCAGTGGCCAGTTCAAACCCATGCCTCCGTCGGATATGCCCTCGCAGCCGGCCAGCTTCACCGCCGTCAACTTCAAGGACTGGCGCGTGCTGGGGCAGGAGAATCTGGTGCTCGGCAAGGTCATGGCGAGTGGCGATGGCGGCTATGTGGTCGAATTCCGCGTTATCGATGTATTCAAGGGCAACCAGTTGCTGGGCTTTCGTATTCCGACCACGGCCGAGAACATGCGCCTGACCGCGCATCACATCAGCGACCTCATCTACGAGACCCTGCTGCATCGCAAGGGCGCCTTCGCGACGCGCATTGCTTATGTGACAGTCGAGCGTAAGTCGGCCAAGGATTCGCTCTATCGCCTGCAGGTGGCGGACTCCGACGGTTACGACCCGCATACCATTCTCGAAAGCAAACTGCCGCTGATGTCGCCGTCCTGGTCGCCGGATGGGGGGCATCTGGCCTATGTGTCTTTCGAGGAGCGCAATTCGGCCATCTATCTGCAGGACATTCGCACCGGCAAGCGCGAAAAACTGGTGTATGGCCCAGGCATCAACAGTGCGCCGTCGTTTTCGCCCGACGGGCAGCGGCTGGTGGTGACCTTGTCGCGCGACGGCAACCCCGAGATCTACACCTACAGCCTCGCTTCTC
>CAMCBY010000165.1 GCA_945873015.1 Klebsiella pneumoniae | reverse complement strand
CGACAAACTGACCGACCAGGATATCTGGATGCTGGCCGCGCACTTCAACACGCCGACGGCGGCGCATGTGGTGAGTAACGGCGAGCGGCGCAAGCTCAAGATTTGACCCGCAGTCAACGCCGCGGGGCAGTGCTGCCCTGCGGCTCACGCTGCGCGTCGTCTTCCACGCCACCACAAACCGGCCAGCACCAGCGCCATGGGCGCTGCACCGCCCGGCAGGGGCACGCTGCTGACACCGTCCGATAGACTCGTGACCAGCAGGCGGCCGTCAGCACCGATATGTGCATCGAAACGCCAGTCAGGCGTCAGACCGCCGACCAATACGTGGGCTGGATCGAAACCGCTGAACAGGCCGCTGACATGAATGAAGTCAAAGACCTCACCGCTGAGCGGCGCAAAGCCATCCGTGAACAGCAGCTCCAGCGTGCCGCTGAAATGCAAATTGCCGTTGACGATTAACTGATCAAAATCACCCGGTGCGTACACATGCAGCACCACACGCGCCGGGGCAGATATTGAGACGTTGCCGTTGATTTCGATGAGCGAACCCAATGGCGTGGCGCTGGCCAGCGAGGCTTCAAACAAAGCAGGCGAGTCGCTTTCCACGAAGGCAAAGGACTCCACACGGGCAGTGTCTCCGCCACCACCACCACCGCCGCCACCGCCATCGGGGGGAGCGGCAAAAGCCAACGAATCGGCAATCAAGGCGCCCTCTGCCATGTCGAATTCGTTCACCGTCATTGCACCATTGCCAATGATGACGCGGCCGCCGCCGCCGACGTCGAGACTGCCGCCCCGTACGGTCGCGCCATTACCGACCAGCAAGTCACCGTTGACTACCATCGAATCGAAGCCCTGCAGGCGGCTGCCGGGCTCGGCAATCAGCAGCGAGCCGGTGTGATTGACGCGGATTTCAGCGCTCGCGTTGAACTGGCCGCCGTTCAGAATACGTGCCTGGCCGTGACCCGCATCGATGAACAGACTGCCGGCCGTGACGGTGGCATTATTGACTTCGAATAGAGCGTCGGTGCCAACCGCGACGCCGGCACCGCGTAAAGTGAGTAGCTCCGCTTTATCCAACACTTGGAGCGTTGTGCCACGGCCGAGATTATAGGTGCCACCGCGTAGCTCAGTGCCGCGTCCTGTGACGGTCAACTGCGAAGCACTGGCGACTTTGACATCACCGAGCGTGACCTCGGTGGAATTGAAATCAGCCGTCGCGCCGTTCGCGATGGTGAGCACGCCGCGATTTCTGCCGCCGATGTCGATGCGCGAACTGCCTTGCTGGAAGGAACTGACACCGAGGTGCGAGCCAGGGTCGGAGACCAGCATCTGTGCGATAAGCGAGCTGGCAGGGCCTTGCGCCAGTTGTAGCAACTGCTCGATTTCAAGCCGACCGCCGTTTTCGACCACGGCCACGCCGCCGCCGCCCACGCCCAGAATAAAGCCGAGCGCATTCAAGCGTGCGTCAGCGCCCGTCACACTCACCACGCCGTGAGTGCCGGAGAACCTGCTGACGCTGACGATGCCTTCGACATTCACGGTCGCGCCTGCGCCGACTTCGAAGAACGAGGATCGGCCACTGGCGTCGCCCGGGGTACGTGCCTGCACCAGGACATTGCTCTCGGCCAGGACCGTGCCATTGGTGAAACTCAACAAATTGTCGGTTGAGCGTTCCTCGCCGACCAGCACACTGAAGTTGTCCTCCAGCACCTGGGCGGCGCCGAGACGCAGCGTATGGCCTTCGAGATCGAGGTTCACACCTGCGCCCGAGCCATCGACCACGATGCCAGCCCAATCTGCTGATTGCGTCATACGGGGCGACTGCGAGGCGGGTAATTTACCGAACACGGCGAGCGTCGTGGCGTCCGGAGCCAGCGCTTCGACCCAATTGGCGGCGCTGCCAATGGCCCTGTCTTCGGCGTTGCTACCCTGCCAGTGGGTACGCCGCGTGACATTCGGATCGAGGTCGAAGCGATAACTCAATGTGCCCTGGCCGCTATAGGCGCCGGCTGCATTGACATTGTCCAGTCCGCCACCGAGTTGCAGGATGACCTGACCGGGTGTGAGCGGCACAGAAGTGTGATCCTCCAAGGTGATGCGGCCGAATACCCCGGGCATGGCCACGGTGGCCCCCACATTCGTGCCACTGAAATCGAGTTCGATGCTGCCGAGCAGTCCGAGACGCTTGGGGTAGAAGGCGAAGCTGTTGAGTCCGATTTCAGCGGCCACCGAGATGGCAACGTCGCTGGCGTCGGCCGCGAACGGGATATCGACAGTCAGGCTTGCCGATGATCCTCCTTCCGCGTACGGATTGCCGCTCGATATCAAGCTTGCGCCGAGGGCGTTTGCATTGCCCACATTGGATTTGATGGTGTCTGACGCGAAGGCTTGGACTGGCGCTTTGTTGGAAAAGAACTGTGTGGTCTGGACGTCGATAGACAACTGGTCGGCCTCGGCGACGGTGCTCGCGAGCAACATCCACCACAGCCGGTGCGGTAGGCGAGAGCGGGTGGCGTAGTGCGTCATGAGCTTGGACCTCTTTCTTTTTTATCGTTCTCACCACCAATGTAAGCGATTGTTGCCTGCAGCAGGGTGGGAAAAGCGCTAAGCATTGCGCAATCCAGCCGAATCGCCCGCTGATTCCGTGCGGCGTCGACAGTTTCGAACTGCAGGTGCGAATTTATTCGCACATTAAAACGACTCGATGCGTTATTCACGCACACGAATGTGCGAATAAATTCGCACCTACACAGGGGTGGCAAGCAGCGTCGGTATGCGCGAGGTGTCGTACACGCACACACGCTCTTTGAAGCGCAGGCCGTCGGCAGTTTCGATCAGATAATCGTAATAGCTGCCGGCCTGATAGACCTCGGTCACGCCTTCATTCAAGGTCTGCACCACGATGTAAGACGACGATACGCGCACGCCGTCGGCTTCGCGCGCCGTGATACGCACGCCCGACTGGGCATGACGGTAACGATGGGGCTGATAGATGTTGGCGTTGCGCAGCGAATAGACCCGGTCTTTCATCATGCCCTGGCTGTCCAGCAGCAGCAGCGGAATGGAGTAGCCGTGGGCGACGTTCTCGCGCGAGATCATCTGGTAGAGGCCATCTTCGATGAAGAATTCCGGCCAGGCCTCGATCTCCCCTTCATCCAGCGCCGCGCAGTATTCGGCAAACAGGCGCTCGATGCGGAAATAAAGCTGCATCTCGTCCATCACGCGCCCCAGCCCATCATGTTGCGATAACCACGCCAGAAGCCGCGAATCATGTGTTCGCTGATGAGGCTGGTGCCGCCATCACCGTCGGTGCCGCCCATCGCCATGTAGGAACTGTCGCCGGCCGCGCAGGATTCAATCGCGCGCTGCACGAGTTCGGTCGCTTCGGTGTCTTCCATCGAGATATAGCCGGCCGGGCCAGCCAGATTGGCTTGTTTCAAGCGCAGACGTCGCAGCGCCGGGTCGTCGTCGCTATAACCAAAAAAATGAAACACCAGTTCGAATTCGCCGGCACTCTTGGGCAACACCTGGCGCACAGCGAAGGTGTTGTGGATCTGTTGAATGACCGTGCTCGGGAACAGAGTGTGAATGTTATTGCTGGTCTGTTCTTCGAACTCGCGGCGCACTTCGAGCAGGCTGGCGTCGGCGAGTTTGAGCCCCGCGCGATAAGTTGCGATGTCGTTGCGTTGATAATCCCCGGCGGTGTCGTCATCGTCCTGCGGAGTGGTGGTGATGATCGAGTGCACGCCGAGCGCATCGTCCATCTCGCTGCGTCCACGCATGTTCGAGCGGTAGATATTGAAGGTGGTGTGGAACAGGTGCAAAAGACTCGCGTGATAGGGGTCTTTGACGTTCTCGTAATAGAGTTTCCAGTTCGACTTCGCGTATTGGCGCGTGCAGCCGAGATATTCAACCGGCCTATTAAAAATGCGATCGAGCCACGGCAGCATACGCGGGCCGAGATAGTCGGCGAGGCTCGGCGCTGCATCGGACAAAGTGCCGAATACCACGCCGTGATAATCGCTCACGCGCACCACCGGCAGGCCGTGCGCCGCCATGTCAAAGTCGGCTGGCATGCCGGTCTTGTCCTTTAAACCCTTCTGGAAGGGTACGCCGCGCAAGCGCCCGCGTTCGTCATAGGCCCATTGGTGATAGACGCAGCGATGGGCGCGGGCATTGCCGCGCAGTTCACGACACACCATCGCGCCGCGATGGGCACAACGATTGACCCACGCGGCGATGTCGCCGTCGCGGGTGCGAGTGACCACCACCGGCGTGGTGCCGATGAAGGTCGATTTAAAATCGCCGGGCTGTTTGATTTCGTCGGCCAGTGCCAGGAAATGCCAGGTCGGGCCGCGGTAGATACGTTCTTGCTCGCGCTCGAAGATGGCCTGGGAGGTGAACACCGCGTAGGGCACCTGACCGCCGTCGCTGCCCGGCCATGGAAAGTGGTCGAGGGACGCCGCTTCGAGGGGTGAGGACATCGCGGAACTCCTGCGGTGAGCGGTGGTGCTGTTCTCATCGCACCATAGAAGCGCGCTCACCCTCGGTCAAGCGGTCGCCCGCACCTCGCCATAGACCGCAGCGAGGCCATTCTGCACGTCCGACGCCGCGTCGAGCAGGCCGTGGCGGGCGAGCGCGAGCAACAGGCGCGGCGCATCCTGGCGTGCGCTGGCGCCGAGTTCGCACACCTCGATATCGTTGAAACCGAAAGGTGCGCGTTGCGCGACTATCCAGGCCGCGAGCGGGGCGAGGGCCGGCGTCAGTTTCATGTCGAGGCGGGTGTGACCAAGCCGAGCGTGGAGTCGCGGCTGTGGCGTGTCCGGGTCGTGCAGGTGCCATTCGACATCGACACGCGGCGTGAACGGCTGCCAATTGGTGATGGCCACATCATCGATATACCGATAGCGCGCCTCTGGCACTTCGAGCGCGACATCGGCGCGATCGGCGCCCCAGAAATTGCGCGCCACACGCGGATAGACAATTTCATCGGCCTGCGACAACCACGCACCCCACCAACTGAAGGTGCTGTTGGCGAGCACGATGCGCCGCGCGTTCATGATCACTTTCAGGGTCGCGAGTGCCGGCAGGTCAAGATAGACCGGCGCAAATGGCGCGAGTGCGGCGCGCACTGCGTCATCGATGCCGAGACCGCAGACATAGACCCGTGCCGGCGCCATGTCAGTCAAGGCCTCGACGTAGAAACGCATGTCGATGGCGCGGTCGAGCAACAGCATGTCGAGCGACTGGCGCAGATGCACCAGCACGTCGCGTGCGTCAAGTCGCGGCAACGCGCTGTCGTCCGGCAAGGCGAACCAGCGCGCGATACGCTGGCGATAAGGCAGGTAATACTCGGCGCGTTGAAAGTAGCCGTGCAGAATGATGCGCTGGCCGTGCCCGTGGCGCAGCAGATAAGGCAGATTGATGCCGTGCCCGGACCAGCTGTGTTTTTCGCCGATCACATAACGCAACTGCGGTGTGTCACAGGCCTGCCCGGGCAGGGTTTGCGGCGCGTCGGCGAAGGCACTGCTTTGACTCGCGAAACGATCAACGATGCCGGACATGTCTTCGACCACGCCCCAGCCGCGCGCATCGGGCATGGCGCGGCACACCAGCGCGCTGCCGAGTTCCTCGGCCAGAATGCGGCCTAAGGCATACTGAAAGAGATTGTTGCCGAGATGGCCGAGATAACGGACCTCGACGGTCATGGTGCGGCTTTACGCCTGCGCGGCTATCTCGCGCAAGGCCTGCTCGAACACTTCGCTCGGCTGGCCGCCCTGCAACAGATGGCGTTCGTTCAAGATGATGGCCGGCACCGCGTTGATGCCGTGCTGGTGATAGAAACCTTCGCGTTCGCGCACTTCCTCGCTGTATTCGTCGCTGGCCAGCACCGCCGCCGCGCGCAGACTGTCGAGACCGACTGATTCCGCCGCCGCCAATAACACCGAGTGGTCGCCCGGGCTCAGGCCTTGCGTGAAATAAGCGTCGAACAGCGCGTGTTTGAGTTCACGCTGTTTGCCTTCGCCGACCGCCCACGCCAGCAGGCGATGAGCGTCGAAGGTGTTGTAGATGCGGTCGCGTTTGTCCATGCGGAATTCAAAGCCGAGTTCGGCGCCGCGTGCGCGGATGGCCTCGCGGTTACGCGCCGTGTCTGCCGGGCTCATGCCGTATTTCTGCATGATGTGTTCGTCCAGATCCTGGCCTTCGGACGGCATCTGCGGGTTGAGCTCGAAGGGCTGGAATTCGAACTCCACTTCCAGCTCAGGCCCGATGCGGGCGATGGCGTCTTCAAGCGCGCGCAGGCCGATGACGCACCACGGGCAGGAAACGTCGGAGACAAAATCGATTTTCATGCGGGTGGTCATGGCGCGGGCTCCTGGGGCTGATTGTGCATTATGGCTTGATGGTGCAGACCCTGGAAGGAATGTCAGGCTGAAGCCTGACCCACAGAGCAAGGGCATCGCACATCGCTCGCATCAACTGTGGGGCAATACGGCTGCATCGTATTGTGGGTCAGGCTTCAGCCTGACATTCGGGGCAACGAACTGCTCGACCCTACTGCCACCCTACCGTCTGATAACCCTTGTCCGCGAGGCAACGCTCGACATGGGCGCGATAAGCCGGGTTCGGCGCGGCAGGTACGAATAATTTCTGCACCAGGTTGACCGCCGCACCGGTCGCCGCGCCGATACCCGCGCCCTGCGCGACATTACCGGCGATGGCGCCACCAATGGCACCGGCGGCGGCGCCGGTCGCGGCACCGCGCGCAGTGTCTTTCGCCACTTCACCGATCTGGCCGCCGTATGGTTTGGCGCCGGCCGCTTCGGCCATACGTCCGCATTCGGCGACTGCCGCATCGCTGACGCTGCGCTCACCGCCGTTCGGGCCTGAATAAATGACGGGTTGATTGCTGGCGCAGGCGCTGAGCAGAAGGCTGAAGATTACAAGCAGAGGTATTTTCATGGGGCTTCCATTTCACGATGACAATGAGCGCCGCACCGGCGGGCTGCGATTGCGCGCGAGAATATCAGAGCGAGTGTGAACTGCGCCGCTAGCGGTTCATCAACACCTTGGCCCAACCTTCGATAGCGGTTTCATGGCCAGGCACGAGTTGTATCGCCATCTGGTCGTAGCCGGCCGCCGCCATGGCCGCCACGCGCGCGCGGATCTCCTCGGCGGTGCCGGTCAGGGAAGTGAACTTCAACATCTCGGCGGTGATGAACTGCTGTTCTTCCGCGCGCAGATACATGAGATGGCCGGCATGCAGGGTGATATAACGCGCGTCGGCGGGCGTGTAGCTGTCGTAGAGTTTGCGGTAGGCCTCGATCAATGGCACCAGCGGCGGCGGAATCTCGGCCTTGTCGCCATCCTCCACCAGCCAGTGCCAGTAGATGGCCGGCCACGGTCCGGCCTGGGCGCGGGCACGGGGCGAATCGGCCGCCTCGCCGGGCGCGAGGATGCAGCCCATGTTCAACGAGGTGCTGTAAATCGCCGCGGGGTCGCGACCGACGGCGCGACAGGCGTCGCGCAGAATGCCGACATCGTCGAGCGAGCCGGGGTTGGTATAGGGATTGATAAAACCATCGGCGATTTGGGCGGTGAGTTTGCGGCCCTTGGGACCGAACGCCGACAGATGGATGTCGATGTTGTCGGTGGTGTTCACGAACTGCTCGGCGATGTGCGGCGGATGCATGAACTGCATCTTGTGCGGCGCACCTTCGAGTGCGGTCTCGACCATCTCGCCGCGCCACAGTGCGCGCATCACGCGTGCATATTCGCGAATGTCCGACAACTTCTGCGCCGGCAGGCCCATGGTGCGGCGCGCCGTGTAACCGGTGCCAAGGCCAGCGACGATGCGTCCCGGCGCCAGCGCATTGAGCGAGGCCATCGCATTGGCCGCCACCGCCGCGAGGCGATTGGAAGGCACCAGCACACCGGCGCAGAGTTTGATGGTTTTGGTTTTGAGCGCGGCGGCGGTCATCGCCACCAGGATGTCGTGACACAGAAGCTGGGTGTCGTAGAACCACACATGGGTAAAACCCAGCGCTTCAGCGCGCGCAGCGATGTCGCCGGCGGCGGCGGTGGGAGTCAGAGCAATGCCGTAGTCCATGGGGATTCCTCGCGGTGGCCTTATTCAAATTTTATTGTGGGTCAGACTTCAGTCTGACATTGAGAATTACTGCGCATACCTGCTCATAAATGTCAGACTGAAGGAAGCTCTGATTAAGTGACTGCGCTGGCCGCGCGCGGTGTCGCGTGCTCGCTCGCTCCTCGCCTATCTATCTGATATGTCTCGTCGCTCTCTGCGCGGCTCCTAGCGCGCGGCCATGCTCGCTACACTTAATCAGAACTTCCTGAAGTCTGACCCACAAT
>CAMCBY010000164.1 GCA_945873015.1 Klebsiella pneumoniae | reverse complement strand
AATCTCTTTGCTGACGGCACCTTGCGCGAGAACTGCCTGATCAAGATTCGCTGCGAACTGGAAAAACGCGGCGATGAACTCATCATCGACTTCCGCGGCTCCTCGCCCGAGTTTCTGAATCGCGCCAATAACACCGTGTTGGCGTCCTTGAAAGGCATGCTGGCGCAGGAATTCCTGAGTTTCGTGTGGCCCGATCTGCCGCGTAACCAGGCAGTGTTCGCACCTATCAGCTTGCTGACGGACAAACGCTCTGCACTGCATTGTTCGCCGGACGCACCGAACGCGCAGAGCATGATGACCTTTTTCCCGAGCTTCACCGCTGTGCAGATAGGTGTGCCGAAATTCCTCTACAGCGCCGGCCATCGCGCCACCGACGTGATTGCCGGTTGGTACAACATGATTGTCACTTTCATTTATGGCGGTGTGAATCAGTACGGTGAGCTGGTCGGTAATGTCTGTGCAGATCTCAACGGCATGGGCGGCGCGGCGCGCTGGAACCGTGACGGCGAACATTCGATTGCGCCGATCTTCGCGCCGATGGCCGATATCGGCGAGCAGGAGCTGATTGAAGAAGAAGTGCCGCTCATGAAAATTGTGCCGCATAAACTGATGCGCGACGCCAACGGCTACGGAAAGTATCGCGGTGGGCACGGCTATCAGCAGATTGCGACCATGAAGGACAGCTCCATGTGGGGCTATATGTGCTGCAGCATCGGCTCCAAGTTTCCGACCACAATGGGAATCTTCGGCGGCTACGCGCCGGGCTGTTACCCACTGTGCAAGGTCAAGGGTGTGAACGTGTTCGAGGAGATGAAGGACCATCGTGACCTGCTGCGCTTCACGGTCGAGGAGATCATGAATGAGCAGCCGTTCAAGGACGCCAAATACACCACCCACCACATGGGGTTGCAGCTCGAGTTCGCTGAGCCTGGTGAGCTTTACATGATCACGCAGGGGTCGGGTGGAGGTTATGGTGATGTGCTGGAACGCGAGCCGGAAGCGGTGTCGCGTGAATACCTTGAAGATCTGATCTCAATGCATACGGTCACCAATATTTATCACGTCATACTCGATGCCGAGAGTGGCGCTGTAGATGTTGCGGCGACCACGGCCAAACGCGAGGCCGAGCGTGCCAAGCGCCGGCAACTCGGCAAGCCCTATAAAGAATTTGTGCAGGGCTGGGAGACCGAGCATCCGCCGGAAGGTGTGCCGTATTACGGCTCGTGGAAAGACCGCAGTCTGATTTACCGGGGTTCCAGACACGATACCTGTCCGGCAGATAACATCGTCGCGGTCATGATGCGGAACCCCAAGGATGTGCGTATCGAAAAGCTCGAAGCGGAACTCGCGGCGGCTCGTGCGCAGATCAAGGGCTGACTGTGAACGGCCGCCACAAATGGCGGCAAGGTGGAAAGAGCTGTGGCTGATTCACTGCTGAAAACCTGGCTGACGCAGCGCGGTTCGACGCTGCGCTGGATTGAATTCGAGGCCTATGCGCGCCACGTGTTCGCCAATGACCCGTGCGACTGGTATCGCGATCCGGTGCGTTATGCCGCAGCATTGATGCAGGCCCAGGGTGTGATTGGCAGCGATTGTCTCGCTATCGATATCACTGCGCCGTTCATGAATACCCACGACGGCGACGCCAGCGCCCTGGCGGGCGTGTTTGCAAGCGCGGCGCCTTTCGAGTTCGTCAGTGAAGCACTGAATGCCTTGGCGCATCGATTCGAGGGGCGCTGTGATCTGGTGATTAAACTGCAGGCGCCGTGGGATTTGCTGGGTGGCGGCGGCGATGTCGACTTTGACGCGATGGACGATGTGGGCACGGCGCTGGCCGCCTGTCTGCGACGTTTGTCCGACCGGCCAATCGCGGCGTTGTTGCTGGAAACGGCACGTACCGAAGCGCTGTCGGACGATGAAATCGATGTTTATGAGCCTTTGATCAGCGTTGCGCGTCATTATGGCTGGACGACCGCGATGTCCCTGGTCGCGGACAGCGACGGCAGCGTGACTTCGGTAGGACTGGATCTCGATGTTTTGCTGTGGCCGCACCGCGCGCTGCAGGATGTGACAGACACTGCCGCCAAGCCGCGGACAGGCGGTGGACTGATAGCCGACGTCTGGGCTGGCAAGCTGCCGGTGCCTGCCCCCGCCGCAGCCTTGCTTTACGGTGTCATTCCCGCCGACGCCACGCCGGAAACCATCCTCTCAATCACGCGCGCGTTGCGGGCCTCCTGACGGGCGCGGCGTATGCCGCGCCGCCCCTGTGCTTTCGCTCGCGGCCGCTCTCGTCAGCGCCGCCAGCAGCATGCTGTACAACTCGTCGAACGCTTCGGAAATTGTCAGATCGGTGAATTCGTAGAAATCCGGTTCGCGCAGCCGGTTGATGCCTGCGAACACCACCTCGGCGACGAAGGCCGGCGGAATTTTGCGAAACACGCCATTGCGTGTGCCGCCGTCGATCAGGTGACTCAGCCCTTCAACACGCATGCGAACATGTTCCTGCCAGATGGCGCGCGCCGGTGGCCAGCAATGAATGTCGGCGACAGTCGCAGGACTGAGATGCTCTGCGGCCCGCACCCCGACCTGCAGATAAGCGTAGATGCATTGCCGCGCGTCGTTGCTGGTTTCGCAGGCCAGCGCCGCGTCGCTACGAATGCGCGCGAAGAAGCGCCGGAGAATCAGCAATACCAGCGCATGTTTGCTGGGTGCGAGGTCGTAGAGCGTCCGTTTTGAACAGCAAAGCCGGTTGGCTATTTCGGATACGCCAAGACTGGCAAAGCCTTCGCGCAGAACCATCTCTTCCAGCGCGTCGAGCAGTTCGTTGCCGCGTTTGCTCGGTGTAATGCGCGCTGCGTTATGTGATTGAGTTGTAGGCACGGTTCGCCTGCCGTTGTCCAGTTGCCGGAAATGATAGCCCATAGCGGGCCTTTGCCAGTGATTGATGCCAAGCGCGTTGACTGAGCAGTCGCCGGCACAGCGCCAGGCCCGTTGGCGAGCCCGCAGGAGGCCTTCGCCAGCGCCGCGCAGACGCATGATATTTGTATGAAAATGAGTCGGTTGACACGTCTTGTCCACCCCCCTATATTCGCCCGGCTAACGCCTTGCAAGGGAGTTTGACTTACATCCCTTACGGTATCTGACGAGCGGCGTCGAATCTGTGATAATCCGGGCGGGGTTGACGCGACGACGCATGCCGATGCAGCGTCGTGCCAGAACAATCGCGATGGCCGATTCGCGCGGCGCGGTTGGTGCTGGGACATAATCGAATAACAAGGTTTTGCTCGAAAGTCGGTCCGCGCTGGACTGCAGACGGTCGGGCTCAGGGGAGTCATTCAACATGCATAGCCCAAGCTTCTTCCGAAGCGGCTACCGGTGCGGGCAACGTTCCCGTCAGTTTTCTGCTTTTGGCGCACGAGCAGTGCGTCATTCTTCATAAATCCAATTATTCCAGCCGAGTCCAAACACAATGAACAAGCTCATTCGTTCTTGCCGTCGTTACGCATCGCTGGCGGCTGTCCTGTCATGCTCTTTTATGCTGGCCTTGCCCGCCGCGGCCGAGGAAGAAGCACCTGCCGCTGCCGCCGCGGCACCCGCTGCCGGCGCCGAACAGGCAGCCGCTGACCAGACCATCGAAATGGTGCGCTCCGGTATCCCGCACGACGCGCTGTTTGCGTTGGACATGAAGGGCCCCTGGGGCGTGGCGGTCGGCAATTACGGCCTGATGCTCGAAACCAAGGACGCCGGCGCGAAATGGGAAACCATACCCGCCAAGACCACCAACGGTCTGCTGGGGGTCAAGCGCGCCGGAGACCATGTGGTTGTGGTCGGCCAGGAAGGCCTGATCATGAGCCGCAATGGCGATGCCGACTGGCAGGAAGTGAAGAGTGGCTTCGACAAACGTCTGTTGAATGTCGACATGAACGAAACGGGCCTGGCAGTGACCGTTGGTGAATTCGGTTTTGTCGGCCGTTCGAAAGACTTCGGTGCCACTTGGGAGCCGATCACCGTCAACTGGTCCGATTTCAACGACGAAGGTTACGAGCCCCACCTGTATGGCGTGATTGTGACCGCCGAGGGCGCGGTCATGGTGGCCGGTGAGTTCGGTCTGATTCTGCGCTCGGACGACGGTGGTGATACCTGGCGCGCAGTGCACAAGGGTGAAGAGTCGGTTTTCGCCATGTACTTGTCGCGCGACGGCAGCAGCACCGGTTATGCCGTGGGTCAGGAAGGCATGATTCTGAAGACCGCCGACGCCGGTTTGACCTGGTCGCGCTTGAAGGCGAACACCAATGCCAACCTGCTCGGTATCTGGTCGGGTAACAGTGAAGTGGTTATCGTCGGCATTCGCGAAATGCTGCGTAGCAGTGACGACGGCGCCACCTTCAGCAACTCGACGGACATTGGCATTGTGCGCACCTGGTTCCAGGGTATCTCTGCCGGCGTGGCCGAAGCCAAGGCTGGCGAGAAGGGTTTCCTGCGCGAGCAGAACGTCTTCGTAGTTGGCTACCGCGGCACTGTCGCGCGCGTCGTCAAATGACCTGACCTCGCCCTAATCTCTCTCTACGCGACGCGGCCTTGATGGCCGCGTCGTCGTTTCTGCTACCCGTCTATTTCCTTCCGTGATGTCCACCCGGCGGTCTTGGCAGGCTTGCCTGTGCCTGCCTTCTGCCCACCGAATGTCTATTTTTCACAACACAAGATCTCGATCATGGTGCAAGAATCCAACTTTCCCGCCGATAAGCGTTGACAGCATTTTTTAAATAGCTCGTAATATCAGTCCTCTGAACAATCATTCGAATTCTGAACAATTGTTCTAATTTCGAGGTGCGTTCCAGATTTACCACAGTAAACCTGCAGTCCGTGCACGTCAGGGGTTCCGAACAAGACTTATCGCGATACTGAGGAGAGTGGAGTGAAGAAACACACAAACACCAGGATTCTGGTGGTGGGAGGCATGGTCGGCAGCGTTCTGTTCGCCGGGTCGGCCGCCGCTATCGACTGGAATATCACCGGTTTTGTCCGTCAAGAGATTGCCTACAGCCTGAACTCGGACGGCAATCCGAATAACGACATGGACAACCCGTTTAACGACCGCATCCAACCGAACGTTACCCATGCGAACTTCGGCGACGCGGCTTCCACCGCGGCCGTGATCGCTGCCGACCCGAGCAAGTATGTGGCCGGTGCCGGTTTCGCCAACTCGCGCGCGGGTGCCCATACCTATTTCGGCCAGGCCGATGCCACCGGCGCGAATCCGCTGGGTCTGTCCAACGCCGTCAAGCTGCACGCTGCCGGCGGCAATACCAGCTCCCCGGTCGATTGCCATTACAGCCAGCAACGCGGCCTCGCGGCTGGTTCGCCCGGCTTGTTCGGCATCCAGAACCCGGCCGGTGTGCCGATTTTCCCCGGCGTCATCTGCCCCGGTGGCGGCGGTTCGGGATTTGTTCCCGGCTCCAACCAGACCGCCAAGGGCGGCATTGTGCCGGCGGGCGACATCGCTCTGAACGACGAGGACAGCCTCAACTTCAACATGTTTAACTCGCGTCTCGAGTTCGACATCCAGGCGAAGATCAGCGACGAGTTCTCGGCCTACATGAAGACCCGCGTGTACTACGACGGTACCCGCCACTTCACCGACGGCAAGATTGGCGACAGCTTCGGTCCGGGCCGCTACAGCAGCGGTTGGAGCAACCGTCGCCAGACCCTGCTCGAAGCCAATACGCCCGATGCGATCCTCGACCTGCCGGCGTTCTATCTGGACTGGAACCGCGGCCCGCTGTGGGTGCGCGCTGGTAACCAGGTGATTGCCTGGGGCGAAGCCTACTTCTTCCGTACCATGGACGTGGCCAACGGCCTCGACCTGCGTCGTCACCTGACCCTGGGGCCGGGCGCCGAAGAGTATCAGGACCAGCGTATCGCCTCGCCGGGCGTGCGCATGTCCTACACCTTTAACAACGGCTATGAACTCGACGCATTTGCGCAGATGTTTTCGCCGACCATTCTGCCTGGCCAGAACACGGCCTATAACCTGGTCGCGACTTCCGGTGCGCGCATTGATGATTCGGCTGGTGTGAACGATGCCAAGGGCGCGATGAACTTCGGCGCACGCATGACCATGCCGTTTACCGAGCAGCTGACCGGTATCATCGGCATCGTCAATCGCCGCAATCAGGACGGTGTGTTCCGTAACGTCGATGCGCCGGCCGTCAACAACGGCCGCGTCAACACCGGTTGCGTCAACCAGTTCAACGACACCTTGAATCTTCTCAATGGTGGCAATGGTCTGGCGGGTGCGGCGGGGCTCGGTTTCCCGACCCTCGACACCCGCGCGCGCAACATGGAGAACGGTTGCGGTTCGAGCTTCTCGCCCGATCCTACCGGTACGCCTTCCCTGCAATACTGGAAAGCGATTCAGCGTGCGCGTCTCGACAACGGTAACTACCTGCGTCAGATCATCAACGAGTTCCCGGCTTCCAAGTGGGCCGTGCGTAACATCTTCAACTTCGGTGACGAGCAGAACTTCGTCGATACCTACCGCACCCTGGAAGGTTTCCGCTCTTCGTTTGGTCCCTACATTCAGTTTGTGGGCCGCGAATTCAAGCGTGAAACCGTGTTCATGGCCGGTGGTAACTATGTGGTCGAATCGGATAACGAAATTCTCGACCAGTTGATCATCCGTGGTGAAGTGTCGGTCACGCCGAACAAGCGCATCACCAACGACCTGTCGTTCAACTACACCAAGGTTGATGACATCGTGTCGGCGATGATCCTCGAGAAGTACATGCGTTTCTCCGATGCGTTCCCGGCGACCTACATGGTTTTCCAGTGGATGCACCGCACCTCAACCGACATGTTCGGTCGTGATCTGGACAAGAACAACGCGCCTGGCATCGAGAACTTCATCGACTCCAAGACCGGCAACTTCAAGCCGGCGGCTTTCGAGCCGGGTGCGATGGCGCCGCGTGGCAGCGACAACGCCGATTACGTGGTGTTTGCGTTCCAGCAGCCGTTCCCGAACCTGATCTGGCGCTTCGATATGTCGGTGCTGATCGATACCGCCGGTGGTTATCTGGTGCAGCCGGGTGTCCGTTACCGTCCGTCCGCCAACTGGCAGTGGGATTTGTATGCGACGGTCATCGGTTCGCCGGGTGGCAACAACGACACCATCACCGAGACCCTCGACTTTGCAGACGAAATGTTCGTCCGCGCGACCTACTTCTTCTAAGCAGGTCAGTTGAGATTGAGAAGAGCCGGCCTTGTGCCGGCTCTTTTTTGGCCGGGTGCCAGCCCGCCAATACACCACGAACCTTGGCCCGAGGTCCGGCCGTTTCGGTCCGCCGCCGACCCCCCTATATGCCCCGCGCCCTGCCCCCCTCAGAGGTGTGCCTCTAGCGACGCAGCATTGAGTAGCTCGCACAATCCTTCGCCGACTCAGCCGGTTGCAAACAATGTTGCGCACCGCACCAAAAAGTCAGGGTCAAAACGAGCCCCCAATACGCGTCGCCGGCCGGGTCTCTCGGGTGTGCGATCCTGTCATCGAGTCGTCGTAAAACTGCCGAAATTTGAGACCAAAATGTGAACTGTGATCGCTATTGGTGTTGTGTAGATGCCACAACAAAGTTTGGAAAACGTCCCCCCAAGTGTCAGTCCGAGGCACGAAAATGATTGACAGCGCCATGAATTCCGAGGCGTAATGACAGTGTCGCCGGGGGTCCGGACGTACAATTTTCCATCTGTACCAGATAGACAACGTCAGATTGTCGTTTTGGTACTACTGGGGTTCCAAAAAAGACACATGGTTTTACAGAGGAGAGCGGGAGTGAAGAAATACACAATCGCCCAATTTCTGATGGCCGGAGGCATGGTCGGCGGCGTTTTATTCGCCGACACTGCTTCCGCTATCGATTGGAATATCACCGGTTTCGTCCGACAAGAGATTGCCTACAGTCTCAACTCGGATGGCAACATCAACAACTCAATGGACGACCCGTTCAACGACCGGGTCCAGCCCAACATCACGCACCATAATTTTGGTGACACCACCACGCCGGCCGCCAACCCTGGTGATTACTTCGCCACGATTGATGTCGCCGGTTTTGTGCCGCTGGTTGGACCGCAGGGCTCAAACGCCCGCGCGCGTTCGCACACGTATTGGGGGCAGCAGCAAATCGGTGACGGCGATCTGGTGCCGGCACCGCGTGGCGCGACGCCTGCATCGGAAGCGGCTTTCGGTTCTCCGGCAGCACGACTGGTGCAGTTCCAGCGGGCCGGTATCGATACCAACTCGCCGGTCGACTGCCATTACAGTCAGGTGCGCGCTTTGGCTGCGGGTTCGCCCGGTATCGGTGGCAACCTCGGTGGCGCCATCATGAACCCGGGTGGC
>CAMCBY010000163.1 GCA_945873015.1 Klebsiella pneumoniae | reverse complement strand
CGTCACCCAGAACGAATGCACGTCACCACCCAAGAACACCGGATTGCGTGCGCCGCTGGCGGCGGTCGCGCTCAACACCCGGCGACGGGCGGCGGCATAACCATCCCAGGCATCGGAATAAAACGTTTCACCTGGCCCGCGTTTACTGTCGGCCTGCGCCATCAGCATCTGCTGGCCGACAATGTTCCAGCGTGCCCGACTCGCGCCGAGTTGCTGCGCAAACCAACGCTCCTGGGCGAGGCCGAGGAAACTTGCCTGCTCATCGAGGCGTGCGGCGCAGTTCTCGATCGTGGTCGAGCCACCGCGTCCCGGCGGCGGGCATGGCTGGCGCGTGCGGTACTGGCGCCCATCGAGCATCGTAAAACGCAGCAACGGGCCGTAATCGACACCGGTATGGATACGCATGTCGGCGCCAAAGGGCCGCATGGCGTGGGGCAAGGGCAGGTGTTCGTAATAGGCGCGATAAGCATTGGCGCGCCGGCGCAGGAACCAGGCCGGGTCATCGTTATTCTGTGACCAGCCGCTCACGTAGTCGTTTTCGACTTCATGATCGTCCCACACCATGAGCCACGCATGGGCGGCATGGGCCGCCTGCAGGTCGCGGTCACCGCGATATTGCGCGTGGCGTATGCGGTAATCAGCCAAGGTGAAGGGCTCACCATGGGAGTGGCGTCGCACTGCGGCGGCAGGGGTCGAACTCTCGTAGATGTAGTCGCCAAGATGCAGCACCAGATCGAGGTCATCGTCGATGAGATGACGATAGGCGGCGTAAAAACCGGTTTCAAAATGCTGACAGGAGACCGCTGCAAAACGCACTGCATCGATGCTCTGGGAGTGGCGTGGCGCGGTACGCAGGCGGCCGCTGACACTGGTCGCATCCCCACAGTGGAAACGGTAGTGATACCAGCGCCATGGCTCGAGACCAGACACTTCGACATGCACGCTATGCGCCCAATCCGCTTCGGCATAGGCCACACCGTGCGCGACCACGGTCTTGAAATGTTCGTCGCTCGCGACTTCCCACTGCACCGGGATGACGGCGACTTCAACACCACCGTCGGCGCGTAAAGGCTGCGGCGCGAGACGCGTCCATAACACCGCGCCATCCGCTCGCGGATAACCACTGGCAACGCCCAGAGTAAAAGGATAGTCCGACCACACGAGCGGCGTGGCAAAAGCGCGAATCGTTGGCGCCAACGCGCCGATGGCCAGCGTGGCGCGCAAGAAGCTGCGGCGGGTAGAGGGCTGCATGGTGACCTTATTGCAAAGGGCAATGAGACGATTGTAGCCCTGGAATTATGTCGGCTGCTCGTGCTCGCGATTGGCGCCCGCCGGCATTATTCCTCGTGCGCGATGCGTCGAATGATGTAACCGCCAGAGCGTTCATCGAGTTCGAGATCCAGCTGGCCACGCGCCTGGGCTTCCTCCAGCAGTTTGTTGAAGGAGCGCACGCCGTAATAACTCTCGTTGAATTCCGGGCGGCGGCGTTTCAGGGCCTGTTTGATCATCGAGCCCCACAGAATGCCCTCTTCGCCGCGCTCCGCGTGCATCGCGTCGGCGGTCTCGATAATGAGATCGATACCGGCCTGCAGGCGGTCGTCTTCCTTGGCCTTGGGTGTCTCGACGATGGCCGCCTCGCTGGCAACATTGCCACTCGCGGCCGGTGCCGCCTTCTTGGCCGGTGCACGGCGACGCTTGCGCCGACTGATCTCCTCTTCGCGCACCAGATCATCGTAGAAGATGAACTCGTCACAATTGCGCATCAACAAGTCTGAAGTGGAATTCTTGACGCCTACGCCGATGACGGTCTTGGCATTTTCACGAAGCTTGCTGACCAGCGGCGAGAAATCGGAATCGCCGCTGATGATGACGAACGTATCGACGTGGGACTTGGTGTAACAAAGGTCCAGCGCATCGACCACCATGCGGATGTCGGCCGAATTCTTGCCGGACTGACGGGCGTGCGGGATCTCTATCAGTTCAAACGCGGCCTCGTGCATCTGCTCCTTGAATTCCTTGTAACGGTCCCAGTCGCAATAGGCTTTTTTGACCACGATGCTGCCCTTGACCAGCAGTCGCTCCAGCACCCGTGCGATATCGAACTTCGCGTACTTGGCGTCGCGCACGCCGAGCGCGACGTTCTCGAAATCACAGAACAGTGCCAGGATGAGGTCGTCGTTATTTGCCATCGGCGGAGATCCACATGAACAGAGGGCGCCCAGCCGCACGGCCGCGCATGACCCGCAGTGTAACAGGCCCGCCCATCAGCACGGGCCGTTGAAGTCCGGCGAGAAACGGATGTTGTCTTTGGCGAGGCCCTCGAGCACCACCTCGAGTCCACCGGATTTGATCATCCACTCCAGACGATGATCGCGATACTCACGCTTGAACAAACCATCGCGCACTAACACATCCAGACCTTCCAGCGTGGGAATGGCCTGTTCAGCTTCACGCGCAGTCTGCGCCACCGCCGGCCGCGCGTTGACGCGCGCCAGCCACGCAGCGAGGGGTGAACCTGCCTCGGGCGGCAGGCCAAAACTCGCTGAGCAGTTGATATAGGGCACCACACACAGGTCAGCCCAGCCAAAAGAATCACCACCGAACCACGGCGCGTTACCGAGCTCGGCATTCAACCAGCGCCGCCAGGCGGCGGTCTGCTCGGCGGCGCGGGCGCGCAACTTCGCGGCGAGCGCATCGTTGGTGCGGCCCATAAAACGCACTTCGATAAGACCCCAGTTGATGGCCTCGTAGTGGGTATCCATGGCGTCTTCAATCATGCGCGCGCGGGCGCGCGCGGCGGCCGTCGATGGTCGCAGCGCGGGCGATGGATACTGGTCTTCGAGATATTCGAGAATGATGGTCGAATCGAATACCCGCGTTTCGCCATCGATGAGGGCCGGCACTTCGATACGCGGCGAAGCGCCGGCAAACTCGTCGCTGTAGCCAGCGCCGCTGCCGAGACCGTCCGGCACGCGCACATCACATGGCAGGCCTTTCTCGCGCAGTGCGATTTTGACCTTCTGGCTATAGGGAGAAAGCGGGTGTTCGAACAAAATCATGGCGCGCTCCTGGGCGGTGAACGATACGGTGCGCCAAGCATACGCAAGCACGCGGGCGATGCCACTCCCGGCGCGGCATGTGGCACGGGCGCATGGCGGGCGCACTCCGTATACTGTCGCGCCATCATGGCTGAAATAGATCAAAACCTCGCGCGGGTCCTCACGCGCGTCATGCCGGAATTCGTTTCCCTGGAACGCTGTGCACGCCTGTCGGGCGGCGCCAGCCAGGAGACCTATGCGGTCGACATCATCACCCGCGACGGTCCGCGACGCCTGGCCTTACGCCGTTCACCCGGCGGCGAAACCGATGTGCGCGATTACGGTGGTCCCGGTCTCGCCATCGAAGCACGCCTCATGACACTTGCGCGCGACGCCGGTGTACCTGCCCCCGAAATCCTGCATGTGCTGGACAGCGGCGACGGTCTCGGCGACGGTTTCGTGATGGAATGGCTGGAGGGCGAAACCCTCGGTGCGCGCATCGTCAAGGCCGAAGAATTCGCCGACGTGCGCCAACGCCTGGCTTATCAATGCGGCGAGATTCTGGCGCGCATTCACGCCATCGACGTCGACGCCCATGGCTTGACCGAAAATCTGGAACGCCTCACGCCCGCCGCCTTCGTCGAACGCCAATGGGCATATTACCGCAAGCTCGGCACCCCGCAGCCGATGATCGACTTCACTGCGCGCTGGCTGCTGGAAAACCTGCCTGCCGAATGTCCCCTGACCTTGGTGCACAACGACTTTCGCAACGGCAACCTCATGGTCTCGGCCGAAGAAGGTGTGGTCGGCGTGCTCGATTGGGAAGTGGCCCACATCGGTGACCCGATGCGCGACTTAGGCTGGATCTGCACCAACTCCTGGCGCTTCGGCCAAAGCCAGTTGCCGGTCGGTGGTTTCGGTCTGCGCGAAGACCTGTGCGCCGGTTATAGCGCCGTCAGCGGTAAAAGCGTCGACCTTGAACACCTGCGCTTCTGGGAAGTATTCGGTTCTTTCTGGTGGGCAGTCGGCTCGCTCATCATGGCCGAACACTACCGCCACGGTCCAGACCGCACCGTCGAACGCCCCGCCATCGGCCGCAGGAGTTCGGAGTGTCAGGTCGATTGCGTGAATCTCATCATGCCCGGCAAGGCCCACTTGCCGCAGGCCGCAGAGTTCAACGGCAGCGAACTGCCACGCAACGATGAGCTGCTGATCAGCGTGCGGGATTTTCTACGCGCCGATGTGATGTCCGCAACCAGTGGACGTACACAGTTCATGGCACGCGTCGCCGCCAACTCACTCGATATTCTGCTGCGCGACATGCAACTCGGCCCGGCGCTGCGCCAAGCTGAGCACCAGCGCCTCATCGCCGTGATGGGGCATGAGGGACCGCACGAAGTGTTACGCTGGGAACTGGTGGAGCGTCTGCGCGATGGCTCGATGGCCTTGAACCACAAGGGACTGGTTGAGCATTTGCGCGAGACCGTGGTCGGTGAACTGGCCGTGGACCAGCCGGGTTATTCGGGGTTTCGCAGCGCCATGGCGGAGGGCGATTAACTGCTACGCGACTGATAGCGGTGTGCTACTCGCGCCACGCCCCATAGACAAAAGCTAACGGCGCGCGAGAAAAATCCGAATGTCTTTCCCTTCTGCTTGTCTCTAGCCTGCTTGCTCGAACCTGCGCCATGGTGGCGCGGGCTTGCGGGTCTGCACGGCATCGACTGTCCATCTCAGCGGTTGGCGCACGCGTCGCACCCCCGTGGTTACACAACCAGTTCGTCCCGAGCGGCGATAGGAGACTCTCATGTCCTCTCAATCCAAGTGCCCATTCTCAGGCGGTGCCCAGCAAGCTGCGCCATCCAACGCACAATGGTGGCCGCAGCAACTCAACCTCAAGCTGCTTGACCAACACGCTCCGCAGTCCAACCCCTATGGCGCGAATGCGGATTACGCCAAGGCCTTTTTGAGCCTCGATCTGAGCGCGGTGATCAAAGACCTGCATGTACTCATGACGGACTCCCAGGACTGGTGGCCGGCGGACTACGGTCACTACGGGCCGTTCTTCATTCGTATGGCCTGGCACAGCGCAGGCACCTATCGTATTGCCGACGGACGTGGTGGCGCGGGTTCAGGCGCGCAGCGTTTCGCACCGCTGAACAGTTGGCCGGACAACGGCAATCTCGACAAAGCGCGCCGTCTGTTGTGGCCCGTCAAACAGAAATACGGAGAAAAACTGTCGTGGGCGGACCTCATGATTCTGGCCGGCAATGTCGCACTCGAATCGATGGGTTTCACAACCTTCGGTTTCGCCGGCGGGCGTGAAGACATCTTCGAGCCGGAACAGGATATGTACTGGGGTCCGGAGGGTAAGTGGCTGGCGGACGAGCGTTACAGCGGTGAACGTGAGCTCGCCCATCCGCTCGCTGCCGTGCAGATGGGTCTCATCTATGTAAATCCGGAAGGGCCTAACGGCCACCCCGATCCACTCGCCTCGGCGCGCGACATCCGCGAAACCTTTTTGCGCATGGCCATGAACGACGAGGAAACCGTCGCATTGATAGCCGGCGGCCATACCTTCGGCAAATGTCACGGCGCCGCCGACCCTGCGCAGTATGTCGGGCCAGAACCCGAAGCGGCCGGCCTCGAACAACAGGGTTTGGGCTGGCAGAACAGCTTCGGCACCGGCAAGGGCCTACACACCATCACCAGCGGACTCGAAGGCGCGTGGACGGCCAATCCCATTCGATGGGACAACAACTATCTCGAAAACCTGTTCGGCTTCGAGTGGCAGTTGACCCGCAGTCCCGCGGGCGCGCAGCAGTGGACGCCGAAAGACAGCGCCGCATGCACCATGGTGCCCGACGCCCATGACCCGCTGCAGCGCCACGCCCCAATGATGTCGACCGCCGATCTTGCGCTGCGGGTGGACCCGGCCTACGAAAAAATTGCGCGAGGTTTTCTCGCCGAGCCGCAGACCCTCGCCGACGCCTTCGCGCGCGCCTGGTTCAAACTCACGCATCGCGATATGGGGCCGCGTTCGCGTTATCTCGGCGCGCTGGTGCCGGCCGAAGTGATGATCTGGCAAGACCCTCTGCCGGCGGTCGATCACCTTTTGATAGATGAGCAGGACGTTGCGCTGTTGAAGGCCCAAGTGCTTGCCTCGGGTTTGACGATTGCCGAACTGGTCGCCACCGCATGGGCCTCGGCCAGCACCTTTCGCCGCAGCGACAAACGCGGCGGTGCCAATGGCGCACGCATTCGACTCGCGCCTCAGAAGAACTGGGCGGTGAATCAGCCGCAGCAACTCGCCAAGGTGTTGGCGACGCTTGAAACTGTGCAGGGTAATTTTAATGCAGCGCAGGGCAACGGCAAACGTGTGTCCCTGGCCGACCTCATCGTGCTGGGCGGCAGCGCAGCGGTCGAAGCTGCCGCACTCAAGGCCGGCCACACCGTGAGCGTGCCCTTCACGCCAGGGCGCAGCGATGCCTCCGATGCTGACACCGACGTTGAATCATTCGCCGTGCTGGAACCGCTGGCCGATGGCTTTCGCAACTATGTGCGTGCGGGTTATGAAGATGTCGCGGCCGAACTTCTGCTCGATAAAGCCAATCTGCTGTGCTTGAGCGCACCGGAGATGACGGTGTTGCTCGGTGGCCTGCGTGTGCTGGATGCCAAGCTCGGGCAGTCTCGCCATGGCGGATTCACGCAGCGCCCGCAAACGCTGGGCAACGACTTCTTCGTCAACCTGCTCGATATGCGCACGACCTGGCGCCGCTCCGGCGCTGACGCCCACGTATTGGAAGGCAGGGTTGCAGAGAGTGATGAGCCGCACTGGACGGCGACGGCGGTCGATCTGGTGTTTGGTTCCAATGCGCAATTGCGCGCGCTGGCCGAGGTATATGCCGCCGGCGATGGTGAACAGCGCTTCGTGCAACAGTTCGTGGCAGCCTGGAGCAAGGTCATGCATCTCGACCGCTTCTAAACGCGGTCGAGAATTAGCGGCGTTGGCCATCTCGCGCGTCGCCGGTGCTCAAAACCCTCGCGTAGTTCACACTGCGCTGCGGTTTCTGCGCGCCGGCGATGTGCGCTCGGGCGGCACTCGTTTTATCTTGACACTGCTTCGAATCAAACGCCCCCTGAAACACCTGCCAGTTCAGACACTCACGTCAGGCAATGCGTGTGCCGGCCTTAAGCCAATAGGGCTCGCGTAGCTCGCGTTTTAAAAGTTTACCGATGGTGCTGCGCGGCAGTTGGTCGCGAAACTCGAGCGCCGACAGGCGCTGCAGCTTGCCAAGGCGCTCATTGGCCCACTGCCTGAGCGAATCGGTTGCCAGTGTGCTGCCCGCTTTGCGCACCACCAGGGCCAGCGGTGTTTCGCCCCATTGGTCGCTGGGAATACCAATCACTGCGCAGTCCTGCACCTCGGGGTGTTGGCCCAGCACCGCTTCGAGATCGGAACTGTAAATATTAAAACCACCGGAAATGATCATGTCCTTCATGCGGTCGAGCAGCAATACAAAACCGTCTTCGTCCATGCGCCCGAGATCGCCACTGCGCTGCCAGGTGCGGCCGCTTTCATCCACCCAGCGTGAGCGCGCGGTTTCGTCCGGCTTGTTGTGGTAACCATCCATCATGAATGGCGACCATCCGATCAACTCACCAATCTCGCCGCGCGCCACATCGCGCATGTTTTCATCGACGATGCGCAATTGCGAGCCTGGCAGCGGGGTACCGACCGTGTGCAGTTTGTGCGGATGGTCGTGGGCGTGCAGCACACAACCGACACCCCCCTCGGTCATGCCATAGACCTCGGTCATATTGCCCGGCCACTTGTCGAGTATCCAACGCTTGAGTTCGGCCGACAGCGGCGCTGAGGTCGAGAATTTCCAGATAAAAGCGCTTAAATCGTACTTCTCGAAATCGGGGTGATCGTGCAGCCGGCGGTACTGCACCGGCACCTGGATAGTGTGGGTAGCGCGTTCTTTGTGCGCCTGTTCGAGATAAGTCGCAGCGTCCGACTTGGCGAGCAGGATGACCGCACCACCCCATGCCACGGTCGGCAGCAAAGCGAATTGGGTGGTGTTGGAATAAAGCGGCGTGGAAAGAATCATGCGCGTGGTGGTGCTGAACAGATACGCGGCGCGCGCTGCCCAATAGGAGGTGCGCGACGCATGATTCTGCACAATGCCCTTGGGCACGCCGGTGGTGCCGGAGGAATAGATGAGATAGAACGGGTCGCGCGGGTCGAATTCAAGCGCGGGGTCGGCAACGTCCTGCGCCTCACACCAGTCGTCAAAACGCAGCCACGCCGGGTCATCACCATCGAACGCGATACAGCGGTCCTGGGTCAGGTTGTG
>CAMCBY010000162.1 GCA_945873015.1 Klebsiella pneumoniae | reverse complement strand
ATAGACGTCGCCGACGCTATGCGCTCCGCCAAAAGCCGCCGCCACCAGGCTACCGTCGATGCCAAGTTCCGCGTTCAGTTGCGCGGTGGTGATTTCAGGCAACGAGTGCACGATGAAACTCAGCATCCAACGCACCGACGAACTTGCTTCGACGAAGTCCGGTGGCGAAGCGAAACCGGGCGAATAACCACCGGCGTGACTGTAAACGCCGACACTTGAAGCATTGAGGGAGCTGTCGAGCTCGGAGCGCGCGCGAGCGATGGCGCCGTCAAACACCTCACTGCCCGGGTCCAGCGTAAATGCCGAGTCGCCTGGTCCGGCGCTGGCGCTGACGCTCGCCGCACCCGGGTCAGCGTGGAACTGCGTGTGCTGGCCACTGGCGTCGGCCTGATAAGTGGCAGATGCCGTGACGGTCGCGCTGGTCGCGACAGCCGCGGCCTGGGTCGTCGTACTGACACACAGCGCCACCGCCGCAGCCAGCAGAGCGCCGCGTATTGTCATTTGATCAGGCATTGGATTTGTCCCCCCACAGGATTGTTTGTGGGACGAGCCTAACGGATGAGCCACCGTCGGCGATGTTAAGCACGCCTCATTAGCGGGCTATCGACGCAACGCGCCGGCCCAATCCACTCGTTCGCGCAACACCTGCAACTCAGCGCTGGAAGGCAACTCGGTGGTTGGCACCACCGACGGCACGATGAGCGGAAACCCGGTCTCACGCAGCACATCCGCGATACTCACACCCGGATGCAGCGAGCGCAGCCGCATGCGCTTGTCATCTTCGCTGAAGTCCATGATGCACAGTGGTGTCACACAATACTTGGGGCCGCCCCCCGGCAGGCCGAGGCGCTGGCGCGCGTCGGCGCCGCCCTTATCCCAGCCGACGGTGCTGACAAAATCGCACTTCGGCACCAGGATGCGCGGACTGTGGCTGTTCAGCACGATGTAATAACGCCCGACATGAGTCGTGAGTGTGGGCGTGCCCACCGATCCCGGGCCGCGGAATTTCAGGCGCTGATAGTCCTGGCCGACGCCGATGAGGTTGGTATTGCCGTAAGGGTCGACCTGGATACCGCCGATAAAAAATACGCGACGGTGCCAGTCCTTGACCTGCTCGAAACGATGCCCGCGATCGCTGAATGATTCGGCCCAGCGCACCACACGCCGGTCCCAGCCGAAGGCCGGCAGCGGCACCCGCTCGAGGTGATGCACGTTCATGCGTGCGCCAAGGAAAATCAATTCCATGTTCGGGCCGTGCATGAGATGCGCGAGGCGCACGGCGGCTTCGGGGATCGGCAGCGCCACGCCGACCTGCAACTCTTCACCGTCATTGAGATCGCGCGCCAGAAAACACGCCAGTAGTTCCGAGACGCTGCAGTAGTCGTTCACCTTCATGCCTCTCAGTACTCGTGCAAGCCCAACAGGCGCTTGATGCCGATACGTTCGAGATAATCGCCGTGACTGGCGGGCTCGCGGCAATAACGAGTGAGAAAACCTGCGAGCGCGGCGCCATCGTCAGGCTCGGCCGCTTCCACGTAGTCGCGCAGCAGCGCGCCGTCCTGCAGGTAATAACCGCGGCTGTAATAGGGATGCGCGCCATAGGGCATACGCACCACCACATCGGCGCGGGCGATGGTGGTCGCCCACGGATCGGCCCGCACCTGTTCATTGGGAATGATTTTCTCGACCTGTACGATGACGCGGTCGGCGGCGCGCGCGAGGAACAGGTCCAGCCAGCCGGGCCCGCCACAGTGCTGCACATTGCCGTAGACATCGGCCGCTGCAGCGTGCAGCAGCGTGACATCGGGTTTGATGGCTGGCACCGCCAGCAAGGTCTCGCCGCGTATCGGGTCGTTGATGACTTTCAGGTCGGGATTCACTTCCGGTAACGAAGTGCCCACCCCACCGCGCCACGGAAGGAACGGCAAACCCTTGGCCGCCGCCTCGAGACCACTGGTCAAGATGCCTTCCTCGCATTCCCACACCACCACCTCACCACGCTCGGCGGCACGCCGGAACGCTGGCGCGACCGGCACACCGAAACCACCACCGGCGTAATAACTCATGACTTTCCTGACACACCCGGCGGCAATCAACATATCGAGAGTCAGGCCACTGGCGATCACCGTCAGGTCGCGCAGGCCGCGACGAATCATATGCCGCACCATCGCCATCGGCGCCGGTTCACCAATCGCGATGGTCATGCCGTCAGCCAGCATGGCCACGGCCTCGAACTCATCGCGCAGACGTTCGCTACGCTGCCCGCTGCTCATGTGTCAACCCTCTCCGCAGCCGCCCGCATCAGCCGTTGGAAAGCAGATTTCTGAGATCGATCACAGCCGCATTGGCGCGCGAAATGAATGACGCCATCACCAGCGAATGATTGGCGACATAACCAAATCCCGTGCCGTTCAGAATGACCGGGCTCCAGACCGTGTCCTGGGTCGATTCCAACTCGCGAATGATCTGTTGCAGGCTGACCAGCGCGTTCTTTTTCTCCAGCACCGAACGGCAATCGATTTCGATTGCGCGCAGAAACTGAATCAAGGCCCAGGTCGCGCCGCGCGCCTCGTAGAATTCATCATCGAGTTTGCTCCACGGTGTCTTGACCTCCATCTGCGCGGCGCGCGGCGTGGACTGACCGCCACTGCTTTCACCGCCCAAATCGACGTTCACCCGCGACACCCCCACCGAAGCACTCAACCGCTGCGACAGGCTGCCCAGGCGTTTCTCGACGATCGCAAGCCAGTCGGCGAGGTTGTCGGCGCGCGCATAGAACTGCGCATCTTCATGGTTGTCGTCTACCAGCCGATTCAGATAACGCTGCAGGGCGGTGATGGCCTTGCGGTATTCGCCTTCGGTCCTGGGCAGCACCCAGGAAGCATTGTCAAAATTGAACTGCGGCTCGGCAACCGACAGATCGACATCTTCGCTGGACTGCGTCTGCGAACGGCTGAAATCGTTGCGCAACGCTTTAGCCAGATCGCGCACCTGGGTCAGCGCGCCGAATTCCCAGTTCGGCAGGTTATCCATCAGCACGCCCGGCGGCAGGCGGTCGTTGGACAGATAGCCGCCGCGTTTGTCGAGCAAGGTTTCGGCCACCTGCACCAGGGTCGCGACGGTAGTCACGCCGGTGATACTGGCATCGTCCGCCGACGTGACATGATTGCGTGCCGCGGCCCGCACATCGAACAGTGCCGGCTCGTCATCCCAAAAAAACATCAAGGCCCCAGTCAGCACAACGAGCAGGCCGACCAGCGCCACCACGCCATTACGCAGCGGACTGCCGTCGCGCTCCAAACCCATCTCGCCGCTCTGTTCGTCATTCATGGCTCACCCACCTCGTTAGTCCTGTCGGTCATCCTACCCTAAGCGCCGAGGTCAGAATTATCTTTGCATGCGGCACTTCGCAGGCGGCTGCGGCTAGTGTGCCCGGAGCCGCTCGGACATAATCCGGACCATCACACCGAAGGCGTACCGCCATGCTGAATCGCATCGATCATGTGCTGAACGCGGACGAAATCGCCACGCTTACGGCACTGTTCACTGCGGTCGCGCCGGTCGCCGGCAGCAGTACTGCGCAAGGCCTCGCGGCCGCGGTCAAACACAATCAGCAGTTGCCGCCCGATCACCCCGCAGTGCAGGACGGCGCGCGCCTCGTGCTCGAGGCCTTGAAGCGCAGCACTGTATTCCACCACACCGCCTTTCCACGCCGTGCCTACCCGCCCATGTTCAGTCGCTACGAGCCCGGTATGCAATACGGCGAACATGTCGACAACGCCATCATGCTGACGCCCGCTCAGATGCGGACCGACGTCGCGGTTACTTTGTTCCTGTCCGAGCCCAGCAGCTATGACGGTGGCGAACTCATGATCAACACCGGTCACGAAACACGCGCAGTGAAATTACCGGCCGGTTCACTGATTGCCTACCCGCCCAATTTCCTGCATCGCGTCGCACCGGTCACACGCGGTGTGCGCCTCGCCGTCATCACCTGGGTGGAAAGTCTGGTGCGCGATCCACAGCGGCGTCTGCTGCTTGAACAGATGGACCGCGCGATGGGCGGCCTGCACGAGCGTCACGGCGAAAGTGCTGAGTTAAATGCGTTGAATAACAGCTACCACGGCTTGCTGCGCATGTGGGCCGAGACATGAGTCCGGTGCTGACCGTGTTACCGGCGCTGCTGCCTCAAGCGTTACAGGAGGAGGTGTGGGAATTGATGCAGCGGCCATGCTGGTTGTTCGGCAATGTGTCGATGGTCGGTCGTTCACTGCCATTCTGGAAAATGGATCTGGACGGCGAACCGCTGCTGGAAGCGGCGTGGCGCCACGCGCAGCCGATCTGTGAAGGGCTCGTACAGCGGCCCCTGCGCGTTGCGCGGGTCTACGCCAATGGCCACACATTTGGCCAGGGCGGGCAGCCGCACAAAGACGACCTGCGCGAGCAGACCTACACGCTGCTCTACTATCCGATGCCCGAATGGCGGCGCGAGTGGGAGGGCGAGACGGTGTTCTACGACGGCGACGAGATTGCCCGTGCGTGGTTACCGACACCCAATCGCGCGCTGTTCTTCGATTCCCGTATTGATCACGCCGGGCGGCCACCGAGTCGTGCCTTCGGTGGCTTGCGTGTGACCATCGCGTTCAAGCTCGAAGTGCCGCGCTGAGCGCACCCGGCAGCGTCATCAACGGCTGGTAGCCAAGCACCGTATTGCCGGCCGCCGGCGGCATCACATTCAATAGCAGCAGTTCGTCCACTACGCCCACGTATTGCGCGATGCGTGCGCGACATTCGGCCGGCGTACCGCTGATCGTCAAAGTATCGAGACAAGCATCGGGGATGGCTGCCATCGCCGCTTCAAGCCGGCCGGCCGGCATGTGTTCGAGCGCGGCGTCGGCGGCTGCGCCAAAACCCTGTTCGCGCATGGTGTGTTCGTAATAGGGGTGCGGCAGCGGCGCATAGAAATGACATAACGCGGCGCGCGCGGCGGCGCGCGCCCGTTCGCGGTCATCGTCCATGGCCATCACGCCGACCGTTGACCAGCGCAGCGTCGCGGGGTCGCGTCCGGCATCGGCTGCCGCCTTGGCCGCCTGCGGGCGCAGCACTTCGCGCAGATAGTCAACGCCGAGCGTCGCGCCACCGCCGACGCCATCGGCGACCCGTGCCGCGATTTTCAGCATGCTCGGGAACACTGCCGCGAGCACTATGGGGAAGGTCCGCTCGCCGGGGTCGATGACCGGTGACCAATGACAGCTGTGCACCGCGCCATCGAAATCAACACGCCCGCCGAGCCGTGTCGCCGCCATACGTCGCACTATCTCGATGTACTCCGTCATCTTGGTCAACACGCGGGTGTGCGGAATGCCTTGCCAGACTTCATTGATGATGCGATTGCCGCCACCGAGGCCCAATACCAGCCGTCCGCCACTGACCTCGTTCAGATCGATGGCCGACATGCCGGTCAACAGCGGACTGCGTCCGTAGGCGTTCAGCACATAAGGCCCGATGCGCATACGCTGCGTGACACCGGCCACCGCAGTCAGCGGCACGAACCCGGTACGATGCACTTCCGCCATGTAGAAACCATCAAAGCCGGCGCTGTCCGCCTGGCGTGCGATGGTGAGCAACTCAGCGATGCTCATGCCCGCACCGGTGACCAATAGTGATAAGTCCATTGTTTCTCCCCTCGATTTCTACGTGTTCTACGCGCTCACCGCCGTGCCAGTCGAACAAGATCAACCCATCGGGTTGATATCGGTCATGCCGAGCCGCGCGCGCCCCAGTTGTTCGTAAGCCGTATCGGCCACCATGTAATGTTGCGCGGCCACCGTCACATCACGCAGACAAGTCTGCATAAAATGGCTTTCGTAGATGGCGCTGGCGCCGCTGTAACGAAATGCTTCGTTGACCACCTCGACCGCTACTTCGGTGGCATAAGTCGCAGCACTGCGCACCGCACACTGCTGCTCTGCCGTCAGACTGTGGCCGGCTGCGACCGTGTCGTAGGCTTGTTCGTTGACCTCGACATTCAGCGCACGGGCCGCGCGCAAGCGCATTTCGGTATGGCCAATCAGGCGCTGCACTGCACCGCGCGCCGCCATCGACGTGCCGCCCGGCGCATAACCACGCAGCTTGTGCTGCATGATGTCGACCAGTCCGTCGAGCACACGGCGCGCAATACCCAGCGCAAAACCCGCATGTTCATAAGCGACAAAGGCGGGCAGACCGATACGATAGAGCGCACCGCCCCGGCGCGGCGCGGCGCTGGCGGCGAAGGCCATCTCCGCTTCCACGAACACGTCTTTGACCACGATGTCGCAACTGCCCGTGCCCTTGAGTCCGAGCACCTGCCAGTTGTCCTGAATCTCACACGCTATGGTCGGCAACACCATGAAGTAGATTTCGGGCGCCGCCGCCGACACGCTCTCAACCCGCGTGAGGGCCACCACCCATTCGCTGTGGCGCACGCCACTGGCAAACCCCCAACGCCCGTTCAAAACAAAACCACCCTCTGCCGGCGTCGCTACGCCCGACGGCGTGACCACAATCGCGCCGCGCGGGGTACGGCCATCGGCAAACATGCGGGCGATGCCCGCATCGTCCAGAAATGCGCCGGGCACGCCGAGGCTGGTGGCGCCGACCATCGCGCACCAGCCGACCGACGGGTTGATCATGGCGAGGCGTTCCAGTACTTCCATCTGGGTCACGAGATCGGCTTCGAAACCACCGAGCACCAGCGGCAGTTTCATGCGCAACACACCACTCGCGACCAGCGCTTCGACAGATTCTGGCGACAAGGTGCCTAAGGTTTCATCCTTCGCGCTGTGAGCGGCCAGTTTGTCGCGCTGCGCTTCGATACCACCGAACAGCGCGCTGCGCGTGGCCGCACGCGCGGCCTTCAAGTTTTCCGTCATCGCTGAAATCTCCCCTGCACCCAACACGGCGCCGCGAGGCGCGGCAAGAGATTCGAGGGTATTGCCTTATCGAGCTAAAAACCAGAGAGCGTCAGGGCGTCTCGCGCGCGACCAGATCACGCAGATGGCGGCGCATGGCGAGCCCCGCCGCATCGGTCGGAATATGCATCTCGGTGAATGGCTGGTGGCAATCTGTGTGCTGCATGCGCGCTATCTGTTCCATCGCAAACTGGTCTTCGGTGAATGCCTTAATTTGGGCGTTGCGCATGAACTCATCGATATCGGGGCGGCCACGCGCAAAATTGCGACAGCCGGCGAACCAGTAATGCAGGCGCGTGCGATCAACGGGTGTGATGATCTGCGCCACACGAATGGTAGGCGGTGGTTGCTGCGCGGCGTCGGGCAATTCGAGATTGTGCAGCAAGCCGGTATTGACGTGCAGCCCCGGCGCGACGAACTGCGATCCGGAACTGCGTCGTGCACGCGCACCCTGCCATTGCAGTGGCACCGCATAGATGTCCGGCAACTGGCATTCGACATGACGCCAGACCTGGATGTCCTGCCCCTTGATGGCGAGCTCGACCGGCGCACGCGCGTATTCCGGCGTACCGAAAGTGTTGGGATGAAGAAACGACAGATGCGATAGATCGAGCAGATTCTCATGCATGTGCACATAACTCGACGCTATCGGCAGGTAGCCGATGTACATATCCCAGTCCGGCGCACCCAACCACGCGGGATGCGGCAACAGGCTCTCATCGGCGGCGTCTGGCGCACCGAACCACGCCCACACAAACGGCGCGCGTTCGATGAGCGGGTAGCGGCGCAGGCACAACTGCGGCGGGATCTTGTCCTGCATCGGGATTTCAATGCAGCGCCCGTCGCGGGCATAGAGCAGACCGTGATAACCGCAGCGGATGGCGTCGCCTTCAAGCCGGCCGTGGGCGAGCGGAAAGGAACGATGGCAACAGCGGTTCTGCAGCGCGACGGCTTCGCCGGCTTCGCTGCGATACAACACCAGCGAGGTCTCCATCACATCGCGCGCCATCGGTGTGCGGCCGACCTCCTCACTCAAGGCCACGACATACCAAGCGTTACGCACCAGTGGCGTACTGGCATCGGCGAGTTGCGCACGGGCATGGGCCGCGCTTGTAGCCTGGCTGCTCACCGTGGTTTCGGACTGGGACATCGGCATCGGTCTCCGTGCAGGTGGCGCACCGGTGGGCGGACGACCACGGGCACTGCCTATAATAACCACGAGCCGGTGCCCACCGGTGCGGCAATCAAGAGCGGCGACGATGAAAGAACTCTCCTACCTCAGCGGTTACGGCAACGAATTCGAAAGCGAGGCCTTGCCCGGCGCGCTGCCGCGCGGCCAGTTCTCACCGCAACAGCTGCCGCTTGGCTTGTATGCCGAGAAATTCAGCTACACCGCCTTCACCGCGGCGCGCGCCGAGAACCGTCGCACCTGGTTCTATCGTATTCGTCCTTC
>CAMCBY010000161.1 GCA_945873015.1 Klebsiella pneumoniae | reverse complement strand
TGAGTGTTCGGCGCGTTCCCCGTAGGTGCGAATTCATTCGCACATTGTTTTCAGGGGACGATTGAATGCTGGGTAGGGAATGTCAGGCTGAAGCCTGACCCACAATAACAAGCACAGCCTGACTGTGGGTCAGGCTTCAGCCTGACATTCACCGTGCAGCCAGGGCGGCCTCAGATGCCGGCCAACAATAGCGGCACCTTCTGCTCGGCGGCGGTCACACCGCCGTGCATGCCGAATAAATCCATGTCGCGTTCGCCGGTCACGAGGTCGCGTATGGTGTAACGCTCGCGCATCTGCAAAGTGTAATCGCCGATACGCGACAACAATTCCGGATGGGGCGTGCCGTGGCCAAACCAGCCGTCGGTCACCAGTTGGGCGCTGCTGACGAGCGTGGTGTAAGGCGCCAGTTCGTTGCGCACATACTCTTCGAAGCGTTGCGCGTCGTGATGGCGCACATAACAGTAGGTCGAGCGTGGTTCGCCACACAGCGGCAGGCTCAAGGTGTCGGCGAGCTGCGGATGGTCCGCCAGATCGACCCTCTCGGCCGGGCCGCTGTCGAGAAAACCGTGGTCGGCGGTCGCGACCAGGGCCGTGCCGTGTTGGGCGCAGGTTTCGGCGATGTTGGCCAATGCTGCGTCCAGCGCCTGAAAGTGGGCCGCGACCTGCGGACTGGACGGGCCGTGCACGTGGGACATGTGATCGAAGTCCGACCAGTAGGCATACACATAACGCGCATCGCTTTCACCGGCGCACAGGGCCTTTAAGCGTGTGGCAAAGTCCGCCATGTCGCGATAGCCGATGCGGGTTGCGCCGCGCCCAACCGCGCGACTGAAGTCGGAGTCCGCAATCATGGTTGGCAACAGCGCGACGCTGGTGCCATCGACGCCGGCGCAGAAACTCGGCACATCGACCACTGCATCGAGCGCGATGCCGGCCCCGGACACCGGCGTGCGGCTGTAGCGCGGCACAAAGGGCAACACCGCCGTGACGGTGCCGAGCTTGCGGAAATGCATGAACCAGCCGGTCAGGCCGTGCTGCTGCGGCGCGAGCCCGCTCATGAGGGTGGTGACCGCGGTCGCGGTGGTGGGTGGATACACCGAGGTGATGGTGCCGGCTTTGAGGCTGCGCAGCGCGCTGTGCGGCCCGAGTTGTTCAAGCAATGCATCGCCGAGACCGTCGATGACCAGCAGCACCACGCGTTGCGCTTTTTGCAGCCGTGCGGCCGGCAACAGCGTGAGCGGCGCGTAACCATTACTCGCCACGCCCAGGCTGTCGCCGAGACTGCGCATGAGATTGACCAGCGAACCGCCCTGGTAATCGGGTTTCATGAGACTCAAATCGTGATCGAGCATGGCGCGGCCTCAGGAACTGCAGGACAACATCGAACAACCGGCGCGCTGCCGCGCCCAGTCGGGGCGTTTGGCGGCGAGGTGGTCGTGCTCAGGCTGATCGGTATACGGGCGGCGCAGGACTTCCAGCAGTTCGTGCACCTTGCTGAAATCACCACCCTCGGCAGCATCGATGGCAAGTTGCGCGAGATAGTTGCGCAGCACATAACGCGGGTTGACTGCATGCATGGCCACGCGTCGTTCAGCGGCGTCGCGTGCATCGCGGCGCAGGCGCGCTGAGTAGCGACGCAACCACGCAGCGAGCCGTTCGCGATAGGCGCTATCGAGTTGCGCGGGCACATAATAGGCATCGCCAACCAGCGCGAGAAAAGCCTCGAGATCAACGCTGCTATCGTCGGCGGCTGGCGCAAAGTCGGCCAGTGCACGAAAGAACACCGTCATGTCGGTTTCTACCATCGCCAGCAGCGCCAACAGTTCGCCGAGCAGCGCGTCATCGTCGGCGCCATGCAAGGCGCGTAGTCCGAGTTTGGCGGCCATCGCCTCGGACATGGCGGTCTGATACATCCCGCTGTAAGCATCGAGCGCCGCTTCCAGTGGGGGTGCCTCGCCTACCAAGGGATAGATGGCGTTGGCGAGCTGCACCAGATTCCACAGCGCAATCTGCGGCTGCTGGCCATAGCGGTAACGACGGTGCTGGGCATCGGTGGTGTTGGGCGTCCAGTCCGGATCGAAATTTTCCAGCCAGCCGTAAGGGCCGTAGTCGATGGTGAGGCCTAGAATCGACATGTTGTCGGTATTCATCACACCATGCACAAAACCGACCCGCATCCAATGCGCGGCGAGCACGGCCGTGCGCCGGCACACTTCGTTGAACCACTGCACATAGACCGCTTGTCTGCTTGCCTGCGGCGCTTGTGGGTCGAAGCCGAGTTCAGGAAAGTCGGTGCTCAAGGTATACGCCACCAGCTTCTCCAGCGTGACGAGATCCTGGCGCGCGGCATGAATCTGAAAGTGCCCGAAGCGTGTGAAGGACGGCGCGACGCGACACACCACCGCGCCCGGTTCCGGACGCGGGTGACCGTCGTAGAACATGTCGCGCACCACCTGTTCACCGCTCAATACCAGCGACAACGCGCGCGTGGTCGGCACGCCGAGATGATGCATGGCTTCACTGCACAGAAATTCGCGCACCGACGAGCGCAAAACCGCGAGACCGTCGGCACCGCGTGAATAGGGGGTAGGGCCCGCGCCTTTTAATTGCAGCGCCAGTCGCTGGCCGGCACGATTGACCACTTCACCAAGATTGATGGCGCGCCCGTCGCCGAGCTGGCCGGCCCAGTTGCCGAACTGGTGACCGCCGTAACAGGTCGCGTAGGGCTGCATGCCGGGTAACAGATGATTGCCGGCAAATACCTCGGCAAAACGTGTCGACTCGCAGTCGCTGGCATTGAGGTCGAGCAAGCTCGCCACCTCGTGGGCATAGGCGACCAGGGTCGGACGTGCCACCGGGGTCGGCGCTACATGGGAATAACAGGCGCCTTCGACCGCGCGTCGGTGGTTGTCGGTGACGGCATCGGCCGGCAGCTCGGCGACAAAACGATTATCGAAGCGCAGGCGCACAAGTGCGCCAACATCAGGTTCTGCGTTCATCGCCGTCAAGTCCGCTGGTGGTGGGCAGGTACATAGGCTCGCAGGGTAACACTGCCCACCCCAACCATTCGAACCGCGCGGTTGTTGGCGCTGCGTGGCGGTTACGCGGAGTGGCGACTCACACCGCCGGCGGCCATGGCGCATCGATATCGGCTGCCGCGAGCAGCGCCGCGCGGTCACCGCCGGGCGGATAAATCCACTGGGTGTTGATCATCTGCTTGAACGCTTTCACATCGGGTCCGACCTGCGTGAGGTCGCGCTGCCAGCCGCTGGTCAACAGCGCGCCGTAGTCCCCTAGATCAAGACAAGTCACATAGTCAGGCTGCCGATATGCGCGCAACGGCAATCCCAGCAACTCGCGCGCGGCGTTGTAGCCGGCATGTTTGCCCATCGGCGCCGCGTGCTGACAGGACATCAAGGCCACATGGTCGGCATCGACCGCGGCGCGGGCAACATCGCCCGCCGCCAACACCCCGCCATGGCCACCCACATGCAGCGTACTGTCGACCATTACACGGCCCTGCGCGTCGTGTTCGAGGCCGAGGCTCGCGGCAAGCGGGTGGGCGGCAAGGCCGGTGGTGATGACCACCGTACTGCAGGCGATACGTTCACCACTGCTCAAAGTCACGGCGTCGGCGTCGATGGCGGTGACGCTGGTGGCGAGGCGCACCTCGACACCGCAGGCTGCCAGAGCGGTTTCGATATGAGGGCGCGGTTGTGCGCCGAGTTCCGGGCCAATGCTGGTGGCACGCTCGATGAGTACGATGCGCGCCGCCTTGGCCGCCGCGTCAGCGCCTTTGCGGCGCAGGTGGTGGCGCAGTTCAGTCGCGAGCTCAATGCCGGAAAAACCACCGCCGATCACGACCACGGTCAATGGCGTGGCACTGTCGGCTTGCGCGAGCACGCTGTCCAGATGCGCCGACAGCGCCTGCGCACCGGCATAGGTATCCACGTCGAAGGCATGTTCGCTGGCGCCGGGCACCGGCAATTCGCGCTGCACGCTGCCGGCTGCGAGCACCAGGGCGTCGTAGCCGAGGGTGTGGCATGTGCCGTGCGCATCCTGCGCGATGACATTGCGGCTGGCGGTGTCGATAGTCGTCACCGTGGCCAGACACAGCGCGATACCCAAAGGGTCGAAGAGCGGACGCAGGGGCGCACGCATGGCGGGCGTGAAGGGTTCGTAGAGGCGCGGTCTGACGGTCAGGTGATCGTCGGGCGCGACCACGGTGATGGCGACTGGCGCATCGTTTAAGGATACTTCACGGGCTGCGACCAATGCCGCCCACATGCCGGCGAAACCGCCACCGATAACGACCATACGCTGCATTAGTTTTCTCCTCGGTTGAATGGGGTACGGGTGGCGCCGCGCGCGCGCGTGGTGCGACGGGCGCCGAACCAGGCCGTCACTTCGGCTGGAAAGGTTTTGGGGGCTTTGTTTTCGAGCCGCGCCGCAAGATCGGCCAGGCTGTGGCCGGCGAGCACCTTGCGCATCTGTTGTTCGGCCTCGACCATCACCGCGTGGATGCTGCACAGGCCCTTGCTGGCCCACGCCGGTGGCTGGCCGCCGAATACCGCGCAATTGCCGCGAATCTCATTGCACTGAAACAAGGGTTTGTCGCCCTCGAGCGCGATGACCACATCGAGCACCGTGATCTCGGTCGGCGGCCGCGCCAGTCGATAGCCGCCACCGGCGCCTTCCAGCGCGACCACCAGACCGGCGCGTTTGAGGGTGGCAAACAGTTTCGCGAGGTAGGCGGGTGAGATGCCCTGGAAATCCGCCAGATCCTGGCTGCTGGCATGGATCTCGGGCGCGCACAGCGGCAACAGGCAATGCAGTCCGTATTCGACACTGGTGCTGTAAAGGGCCACGCATTAACTCGGATTGATTTAGTCCGAGTTAATGTAACAAGCGTTACCCACCAATACCAGCGCTGTGATCCGGGCGAGGGGGTGGCCGTTAGAATCCATGCATGAGCCGTGCGCTCAAGCAACCCATTCGCACCTGAGAGGAGTCTTGTATGCGACGCATAGTGACCGGCCACGACGGCCGGGGAAAATCGGTTTTTATCGCCGACGGCGAGGCACCCAACCGCATCACGCTGGACGGGCGCCCGGGCTGGGAGCTCAACACCCTGTGGGCGACCAGCGGCACGCCACAACTGCCGATGACGGGCGATCCGTCGCTGCAGGTCACCAGTTATCTGCCGGCGACGCCGGGCACACGATTTATCTTTGCGACCTGGCCATCACGTCAGGACCAGGCACGCAATGCTGACCCCGATACCTTGCGCGCCGAATACAACGCCAAGGTGCCGGGCCTTGGCCATGCCCATGAAAAAGACGCGCACGGCATGCATACCACCGATACAGTCGACTACGTGATTATCCTGACGGGAGAGGTGTGGCTGGAACTCGACGACGGTGAGGAGGTTTTGATCAAAGCCGGTGACTGCGTGGTGCAGAACGGCACCCGTCACCGCTGGCACAATCGTTCAGACGCGCCGTGCACGATGGCCGCGGTGATGATGGGAGCGGAGCGACGCGGCTGAGCGCGCCGCCGCCGGAGTTCAGGTGGCCGGCCTGGCTGGCAGCTTGAACGGTTTCCACATCAAGAGCAGCTTCGGCATTAAAGTCAGTGCCGCCAGGATCGCAATGCCCATCGCGATAGTGGTGAGCAGGCCGAAAAGTATGCTCGGGATGAAATTCGACATCATGAGGATAGAGAAACCCACACACACCACCAAGGTGGTGTAGAAACCGGCGCGGGCGATATTGCCGTGGCAGTGGTACATGGTGGTCAGGCCATCACCGAGTCGATAGAACTCGAGACGATAGCGGTACAGATAATGGATGCAGTCTTCGACTGCGATACCCATGGTCAGCGCTGCAACCATGATGGTCATCATGTCGAGCGGCACGCCGGTCCAGCCCATGTAGCCGAGCACCGCGCCGGCCGCCACCATGTTCGGCACCAGGCCGATGATGGCCGCGCGCAGATTGCGGAACAGAAACCACAGGGTCAGCAACACGCCAATCATGGCGCTGCCGATGGAGGCTATCTGGGAGCTGTAAAGGCTCTGCAGCATGTTGTTGTACAGCACCAGCAGGCCGGCGACTTCAAACTCTTCGGCGCGCAGGCCGAGATCCTTCTTAAGGCCGTCGTTGATCTGGCGGAGCAACTCCTGGCGGCGCAGATTGGGCGTTGAGTCGAGGATGCGCAGCGAGATACGCGCCTGGTCGGCGTCGATGTTGATATAGGGCGTCAGCAGCTCATCGCGCAGATTGGCCGGCAGGCGCTTGTAGATCACATTCAGCTCGAACGGGTCGAACTCGCGGCCTTTGTTCAGTTCCTCCGCCACCCGCACGATGGAGGCGAGCGACATCACGGTGCCGACGCCGGGCACGGCGGCGACATAGTCGTGAACCTGCTTGATGCGTGCAATCTTGTCCGCGGTGAACCAGGTGTCGGATTTTGCGCCCGCTTCGTCGCCAAACATCTCGGCGTCGAGCTCGCTGTCGCTACTGCCGGGTTTGACCTCGGTGGAGGGAAACTTGAGCACCACTTCCAGCGGGGTGGTGCCGCCGAGGGTTTCGTCGACGCGTTTCAAGCCCTGATAAATCTCGGTGCTGTGGCGAAAGTAGTTGATGAAGCTGTTTTCGACTTCAAGTCTGGATATACCAATACCGCTTAAAACCACCACGGCCAGTGTCACCAGCATCACGCCGCTGCCATGTCTGTCGGTGATACGTGCGAGCAACACGGTGAAGCCTGATTGACCATCATCATCGACCCGCGGCGGGCGGCTCGGCAGCACGACCATGAGGGCCGGCACCAGGGTAAAAACCACGAAGTAGACCAGCAAAAGGCTCATGCTCATCATCGCGCCAAAGTCGGCGATGGGGCGGATGTCGCTCGACAAGAGCGAGCCGAAACCGATGATCGAGGTCAACGAGGTATACAGACAGGGGCTGGCCATGTCGCGTGCGGTCTGGCGCACCAGTTCGCGGTGACTCAAGTCCTTGCGTTCGCGGTACAGCTCGCGGTAACGCACGATGAGGTGGATGTTGATGGAGATGGAAAGTATCAGCGTCAGGGCAAGAAAATTCGAGGAAATCACCGTCAGCTTCCAGCCAATCAGGCCCAGCACGCCAAGGATGCCGATGGTGATGAACGTGCAGTTCAAGACCGGAATCACGACCCAGCGGAACTCGCGGAAGATATAACCCAGCATGGCGATGGTGAGCAGGAACGAGGCGGTGCCGAACACCACGATGTCACTGCGCACATAACCAATCATGTCGTCGGCAATCATGGCCACACCGCCGAGGTGCAGTTCGGCGGCATCGCCATGGATCCGCATCACTTCGCGCAACTGCTCAACGGTCGCGTGATTGTTGCTGTCGACGTCGTCCTTGAGTGCCTGATAGCGCGGCTCGATGTCGGCCAGGCGCGTCAGTTCGGCCGGCGCCGCGTGGCCTTGGGCACGTCGATAAAGCAGTTCGCCACGTTCGTATTGCAGATCGGCGAAGTTATCCGGCGGTGGCTTTAAAGTGACGCGGATGGCGGTGGTCTTGCCGTCGGCGCTGACCACCATGTTGCGATACAGCGGGCTGTGCGTGAGCTCGTCCATCGCCTTGTCGATATTCAGATCGGGCGACTCGACCGTGCGGTAATTGGACACCACCTTGGTCAGCCCGCCAGCGATGTTCCTGACCAGTGGCACATCCAGCACCGTGGTCACGGTGTCGACGTTGGGCAGCGCCTTCAGATCCTCTCGCAACGCACGGATGAGGTCGAGGCTGCCTTTCGACAGCAGCGCCTCGCGCGGCGTGACCGTCATGAACAGAAAGTCGCGGGTCTGGTAACGTTTGGCGAGATCGCGGAACTGCTTGAGGTCGGGGTCGCTCTCCAGCAGCAGCGAATCGGCCGAGGCATCGAGCCGGAACTGCGGCACGCCGGTCGCGACGCCGACCAGCAGCGCCAGTAGCAGCAGCAGCGCCAGCACCGGTCGCTCGATAACCAGACCTTCGTATAGGGACTGAAAGGCGCGCTTCATGACGGGCGGGCGCACACGCTGGGCTGGGTGATGAACATGCAGGGTCGTCGCGATTTCTTGGCTATTGTGATTACGGCCGCCCCAGCGGCGAGGCCCTGCGCGGCGGCGCAATGATAGCACCGCCCCCGCCGCTGCGGACTGCCTTGCGCGGCGCCGGAACAATCGGGTGTAGGTGCGAATTTATTCGCACATTTACGGGCAGGCCATTGCGCTCAGCCCGGCTTGAATGTCCGAATGAATTCGCACCTACAGAGGGGCGGTGCCCTGCGCCACGGCGCGCGCCAGCAATTTGTCGAAACCTGGATATTCAGTGCGGCGCAACACGGTGCGCACGGCGCACTCGGTGAGCTTCTG
>CAMCBY010000160.1 GCA_945873015.1 Klebsiella pneumoniae | reverse complement strand
TGCTTCCCGTCCTGCCCGCTACCGGGTGGCGGGCCAATGTTTCCCTCAGCCGCCCCCCGTGGCGGTCGCAATCAAGTCCCTGGCATGGGCGACGCTCGCGGCGGTGGCCTCGGCAGCGCCCAGCATGCGTGCGATTTCCTGTTCGCGGCTGCCCCGGTCGAGGGTCTTGATCTGGGTTTCGGTGATACCCGCGCGCACGGATTTACTGACCAATAGATGCTGATCGCCGGCGCTTGCCACCTGCGGCGAGTGGGTGATGCAGATCACCTGGCATTCGCGCGCGACGTCGCGCAGGGTGCGGCCCACGATATTGGCAGTGGTGCCGCCGATGCCCGTATCGACTTCGTCATAGACCACCACCGGGATGCCGGCATGGCGCGCAGTGGCGGCCTGGATGGCGAGTCCGATGCGCGACAGCTCGCCACCCGAAGCGACCTTGTTGATAGGGCCGGGTGTCTGATCGGGATTGGTGGTGACCAGAAATTCGACCCGATCCGCGCCATGGGGCTGCGGTGCCGGGTCCGGACTTGCGCTCAAGGTCGCGTTGAACTGTGCGTGGGGCAAACCGAGTTCGCGCATTCGACGGGTGATTTCGGTATTCATGCGTTTGGCCGCCGCGCGGCGCGCCTTACTCAAGGCCGCAGCCTTAGTCTGATAACCGGCCAGCGCCGCCTGTAACTCACCCTCAAGGGCAGTGCGGGCCGCCGCGCCCTGATCGAAAGCGGTCAATTGCGCTTCCAGTTTGTCTTTCAAGGCCGGCAGTTCTTTCAGCGTGAGCTGGTGTTTGCGTGCCAGGCCATGCAGCGCGGCGATACGATCGTCGAGGCGTGCGAGCCGCGCCGGGTCAATTTCGACACTGCCCTCGACCCGTTCCAGCTCTGCGACACTTTCTTCGACGCAAACCAGCGCCTGTTCCAGCGTCTCGACCAGGCCCTGGCTCTGGTCGCTGCGCTTGGCAAGGTTGCGGGCGCGGGTCGCGGCGGCCCGCAGGCGGCTCAGGGCACCGTCCTCGTCGTCGGCAAGCAGGCCGCGCAGCGCAGCGAACTGTTCGAGATTGGCCGCGCCATTGGCGAGGCGACGGTGTTCGCTTTCAAGCTTGTCGATTTCTTCGGCATCGACCTTGGCCTGTTCGAGTTCCTCGAACTGGTAGCGCAACAGTTCGATACGATCCCGTTCCTGGCCGGCCCGTTCCAGCGCCGCCAGGCGATCGTGCGCATCTTTCCATAGTTGATAGGCGCCAAGCGCAGCCTCGCGCGCCGCACCGTGACCGCCGTAAGCGTCCAGCAGTTCGCGCTGCACATCGCGTTTCATGAGTTGCTGGCTGGCATGCTGGGCATGCACATCGACCAGTTGCGTGCCGATGTCGTGCAGTAACTGGATGGGTATCGGGCTCGCGTTGCAGAACGCTCGAGAGCCGCCGTCGCGCAACACGATACGGCGCAGCACACATTCATCGTCGCTGTCGAGAGCGTGCTCGGCCAGCAAAGCACGCACGGCCGGTGCTTTGGCGATGTCGAAGACCGCGGTGACGGTGGCGCGATCGTCACCGGCGCGCACCAGTTTGCTGTCGGCTCGCTCGCCGAGCGCGAGGCCCAGCGCCTCGATGAGGATTGATTTGCCGGCGCCGGTTTCGCCCGACAATACCGATAAACCCGCGCCGAACTCGACATCGACATGGCGCACCACGACAAGGTTCTGCACGGTCAGGGTCTTGAGCAAGGGTTCAGGCCCCCCAGTTGAGTTTGGCGCGCAGGGTGGCGAAATGATCGTGATTGGCCGGATGCAGCAGACGCACCGACTGCGCGCGCCGGAACACCCGCACGCTATCGCCAGGCAGCAGATCGATTATCGAATTACCGTCGCAGGTCACCCGCGATTCGTCTTCTCTGTCGGTCGCGACATGAATCTCGATGTGGGCCTGGTCGCTGACCACGATCGGGCGGTTGGTCAGGGTGTGGGGGCAGATTGGCACTAGTGCCAGCGCATGGGTGCGCGGGTCGAGTATCGGCCCGCCGCCCGACAGCGCGTAGGCGGTCGAGCCGGTCGGGGTCGCGACTATCATGCCGTCCGAGCGCTGTGAGTGCAGGAACTGCCCGTCGACATAGGTTTCGAGCGTGATCAGCCGTGCGGTGTTCCATTTCTGTACGACCACGTCGTTCAAACCGTCGGTGGTGGCGATGACGTCGCCGTCGCGCACCACTTCGCAGCCCAGCACCGCGCGCTCTTCCGAGAGAAAGTCGCCGTTCAGGACCGCATCGAGCCCGCCTTCGATTTCGCCCAGCGACAAATCGGTCAAAAAGCCCAGGCGCCCGAGGTTGATGCCGACCAGCGCCACATCGCGCGGATAGATGAGGCCGGCACACTGCAGCAGCGTGCCGTCGCCACCGATGGCCACCACCAAATCGCAGCAGTCCGGCAGATCCGGGCCCGGCACCACGCGATAGCGGCCGCTTGGGTCGTGGCCGGCGGCCACTGTGTCGATGAGCGTTTCGACGCCGCGGCGGTTGAGCACCGCAATGACGCGCTCGAGCGCGCCTTTGACCGCCGGTTCGTGCGTTCGCGTCACGATCCCGATGCGCGTGAACATGATATTGGTGTGGCCCGGTCGTTGAAGGAGGCGAGGAAGTTAGCACTTTGCCGATTTCACCGGCAACGTGGTTTTGCATGACCCTCACTTGGGTGTTAGATTTCAGGGAACCAGCCTGGATCACCGACGGCACCATGGCACGCACAAACACAGACATGAAACTCGGTGAGCGCTCGCAATACCTGTTCAAGCTACTGGTCGAGCGTTATATCGCCGACGGTCAGCCGGTGGGCTCACGCACACTGGCGCGCGACGCGAAGCTCGATTTGAGCCCAGCCACCATCCGCAATGTGATGGCGGATCTGGAAGACATGGGCCTGATCATGGCGCCCCACACCTCGGCCGGGCGCGTGCCAACGGTCAAGGGCTACCGCCTGTTCGTCGATTCGATGGTGACCTTCCGCAATCTCAGCCACAGCGAGATTCGGCATATGGAGACCAGTCTCGAGAGCGACGACGACATCCAGGGCCTGCTCAACAATACCTCCAGGATGCTGTCGGACGTCACACGTCTGGCGGGCCTGGTCATGATCCCGGTATCGGACCGCCGCGCGCTGCGCCAGGTTGAATTCCTGTCGCTGAACGACAACCGTGTGCTGGCGATTCTGGTGACCAACGACCGCGAAGTCGAAAACCGCATCATCAAGACCAATCGCACTTACAACCAGTCAGAGCTGACCCAGGCCGCCAATTACCTCAACAGCGTGTTCGCCGGGCGCGACATCGATGCGGTCAAGGCCCGTCTCATCAAGGAAATGGCTGCCGCCCGCGACGAGATGAATAACCTCATGGCGCTGGTCATCGAGATGACCCAGAAGGTTTTTGTCGATAACGAAACGCACAAGGACTATGTGCTGGCCGGTCAGACCAATCTCATGGAGATCAACGAGCTGTCGGACATTGAGCGCCTGCGCAACCTGTTCGAGGCCTTTAACCAGAAACGCGATATCCTGCACCTGCTGGACCAGGCGTTGTCCGCCTCGGGCGTGCAGATCTTTATTGGCGAGGAATCCGGCTACGAAGTACTCGACCAGTGCTCGGTGGTGACCTCGACCTATGCCGACAGCCACCGCACGCTGGGTGTGCTGGCCGTCATCGGGCCGACCCGCATGGAATACGAGCGCGTCATTCCGATAGTCGATATGACGGCGAAGATGCTCAGCACCGCCTTGAATTCCCGTAACTGACCCCCATCTGCCCCTCTGTCTGAAGGGGCCGAACGGGCCCCGGCCGTGGCACGCCTGTGCGTGCCGCCCTGATTTGACCCAATTCATCAATAGACAAGGTTATGAGTGTGACTGAAGAATCCCGGGCCGACAGCGAGCCCCTGGCTACCAATGAGGATGCCACCCTCGAGGGCGAAACCCTCGCCAGCAGCGAGGAACTGACCACCGAAGTGGTCCGTTTGCGGGCCCAGGTGGAGGAACTCAAGAACGAAGTACTCCGCGGCCGCGCCGACATGGATAACCAGCGCAAGCGTGCTGAGCGCGATCTTGAGTCCGCGCATAAATACGGGCTCGAGCGCTTTATCCACGAACTGCTGCCGGTCAAGGACAGTCTCGATCTCGGTTTGAAAGCGGCGCTCACCGCCACCGAGGTTGCGACCCTGACCGAGGGCATGGCGATGACCATCAAGATGTTCGATGACTTCTTCGAGAAGCTCGCCATCAAACAGATTCACCCCGAGGGCGAGCGTTTCGACCCCGAATTTCATCAGGCCATGACCATGGAAGAGGCCAGCCACGTCGCCCCGGGCACCGTGACGCGGGTCATGCAGAGCGGTTATGTGCTTAACCAGCGCCTGCTGCGGCCGGCCCTGGTGGTGGTGGCAAAAGCGGCCGACGCTTGAGCCGGGCTTGAAATCGGCACGGCTCCCCCCACTTTGATTGGCAATTCGGGGCCCGCATCGCGGGTTCAGCAACAGGATTAGAGGAATAGAGGCAAACCATGGGCAAGATCATCGGCATCGACTTGGGTACGACCAACTCCTGCGTCGCGGTACTGGAAGCGGGCAAGGCCAAGGTCATCGAAAACAGCGAAGGTGCGCGTACCACACCATCGATCGTGGCCTTCACCGGTGACGACGAAGTGCTGGTCGGCCAGTCCGCCAAACGCCAGGCGGTCACCAACCCCAAGAACACCCTGTTCGCGGTCAAGCGCCTGATCGGGCGCAAGTTCACCGACGACGTGGTGCAGAAAGACAAGAACATGGTGCCTTACACCATCGCCAAGGCCGACAACGGTGACGCCTGGGTCGAGGTCAAGGGTAAAAAGATGGCGCCGCCGGAGATTTCCGCGCGCGTGCTCATGAAGATGAAGAAGACCGCCGAAGACTATCTCGGCGAGCCGGTCACCGAAGCGGTCATCACCGTGCCGGCGTATTTCAATGACTCGCAGCGTCAGGCCACCAAGGATGCCGGCCGCATCGCCGGTCTCGAGGTCAAGCGCATCATCAACGAGCCGACCGCCGCGGCACTCGCCTATGGCATGGACCGTCGTGGCGGTGATGCCAAGATTGTGGTCTATGACCTCGGTGGTGGCACCTTCGACATCTCGGTGATTGAAATCGCCTCGGTCGATGGCGAACACCAGTTCGAAGTGTTGTCGACCAATGGCGACACGTTCCTCGGCGGTGAGGACTTCGATCTGCGCCTCATCGACTTTCTGGCCGAAGAGTTCAAGAAGGAGCAGGGCATCGACCTGCACAACGATCCGCTCGCTTTGCAGCGCCTGAAAGAAGCGGCCGAGAAAGCCAAGATTGAGCTCTCCTCGAGCATGCAGACCGACGTCAATCTGCCCTATATCACGGCCGATGCGACCGGCCCCAAACATCTGAACGTCAAGATCTCGCGCGCCAAGCTCGAATCCCTGGTCGATGAAATCATCACGCGCACCATCGAGCCCTGCCGTATCGCGTTACAGGACGCGGGTTTGAGTGCCTCGCAGATCGACGACGTGATCCTGGTCGGCGGGCAGACCCGCATGCCCAAGGTTCAGCAGGTGGTGAAAGATTTCTTCGGCAAAGAGCCGCGCAAGGACGTCAACCCCGATGAGGCGGTGGCGGTCGGTGCCGCGATTCAGGCCGGTGTGCTCGGCGGCGACGTCAAAGACGTGCTGCTGCTCGACGTCACTCCGCTGTCTCTGGGTATCGAAACCCTGGGCGGCGTGATGACCAAACTCATCGAGAAGAACACCACCATCCCGACCAAGGCTTCGCAGACCTTTTCGACCGCCGATGACAGCCAGACGGCGGTGACCGTGCATGTCTTGCAGGGTGAGCGCGAGCGTGCCTCGGCGAACAAGTCGCTGGGTCGATTCGACCTTGCTGACATTCCGCCGGCGCCGCGCGGCGTGCCGCAGATCGAGGTGTCCTTCGACATCGACGCGAACGGCATTCTGAACGTGTCGGCCAAGGACAAGGCGACCGGCAAGGCGCAGTCCATCGTGATCAAGGCCTCCAGCGGTCTGTCCGATGAAGAGATCCAGCAGATGGTCAAGGATGCCGAGGCGCATGCCGAGGAAGACCGTAAGTTCCAGGCGCTGGTCGGCGCGCGCAACCAGGCTGACTCGCTGGTGCATGCCTCGAAGAAGTCGCTGGAAGACCTCAAGGACAAGATGTCCGATGCCGAGCGCCAGCAGCTGGAAGACGCCATCAAGGCCACCGAAGCGGCGATGGCCGGCGAGGATGTCGCCGACATCGAGGCCAAGACGCAGCAACTCGGGGAACTCTCGGGTAAGATTGCCGGCCAGGCTTACCAGGCTGATCAGCAGGCGTCAGGCGCCGCTGGCGGTGGTGCGCGTCCGGACGGTGGTGCCTCGGATAACGTCGTTGATGCTGACTTCGAAGAAGTCAAAGACGACAAATAAGTCTTCCCAACATCTGCAAACTCGGGCCCGGCCTGGCAGTTCGCCTCGCCGGGCCCGCGTTTTGATGAGAGCCAATTTTCACTACGGAACGGGACGCGATGGCCAAGCGTGATTATTACGAAGTTCTCGGTCTCGAGCGCCAGGCGAGCGAGGCAGAGATCAAACAGGCCTATCGTCGCCTGGCAATGAAATTTCATCCGGACCGCAATACGGATGACCCGCAGGCCGAAGAGCGCTTCAAGGAAGTGAAGGAAGCATTTGAAATGCTGTCCGATCGCCAGAAGCGCCAGGCCTACGACCAATTTGGCCATGCCGGCGTCGATCAGCAGGGCGGCGGCGGTGGCGCGGGTTTCGGCGACATCTTCGATACCGTGTTCGGCGATATCTTCGGGGGCGGACGCGGCGGTGGCTCGCGAGCCTATCGTGGCGCCGATCTGCGTTACGACCTCGAGATGACCCTGGAAGACGCCGTGGCCGGCAGCGAGATCAAGATCCGCGTGCCGACTCTGGTCGGTTGCGAAACCTGTGGCGGCAAGGGCTCGCGCACTGGCAAGGCGCCGGATCAGTGCGGCACTTGCGGCGGCGCCGGCCAGGTGCGCATGCAGCAGGGCTTTTTCTCGGTGCAGCAGACCTGCCCGAAGTGCCGCGGCAGCGGCAAGATCATTTCCGACCCGTGCGCGACCTGTAACGGTGGCGGCAAGACCCGTGGCAACAAGACCATCTCGGTCAAAGTGCCTGCCGGTGTCGATAACGGCGACCGCATTCGTCTGTCAGGCGAGGGCGAGCCGGGCCAGAACGGCGGGCCACCCGGCGATCTGTATGTGAACGTGGTGGTCAAAGAGCACCCGATTTTCGCCCGCGAAGAAACTGACTTGCGCTGCGAAGTGCCGATAGATTTTGTCACGGCGGTGCTCGGCGGCGAGCTCGAAGTGCCGACACTGTCGGGTCGCGTGATGCTCAAGATCCCGCCCGAGACCCAGACCGGTCGTATGTTCCGTCTGCGCGGCAAGGGCGTGCGTTCGGTGCGCGGCGGCCAGGTCGGTGATTTGATCTGCCGCGTGGCGGTCGAGACACCGGTCAATCTGAACAAAGAACAGAAGGAGTTGCTGCGCAAGTTCGGCGATTCGCTGACCGGCGAGGGTAACCCCCACAGTCCGCGTGCCAGTTCCTGGCTGGATGGCGTGAAGAAGTTTTTTGAGGAAATGAAGTTCTCCTGATAGTTCAGGCGAACGCTGTTTAGGAGGCGACATGCCGCAACACAAGACGCGCGTCGCCATTGCCGGCGCCGGTGGCCGTATGGGCCGCATGCTGGTCAGCCTGCTGGCTGAACATGCGAGCCTGCAATTGAGTGCAGCGCTCGAACATGCGGCCTCCCCCCATCTGGGTAGCGACGCTGGCCTGCTGGCAGGCGTCAAAGCGAGTGGCGTGCTGATCAGCGCGGACGCTCCTGCGGCGTTGGCGGCGTCCGATGTGCTTATCGACTTCACCGTGCCTGAATCGACCCTCGCGCACCTCGCGCTGTGCCGTGAATCAGGCACGCGTATCGTGATCGGGACCACCGGCTTTGGTGATGCGGTCGCGAACATTCAGGCCGCGGCCGAACATGTGCCGGTCATGTTTGCGCCCAACATGAGTGTGGGCGTCAATCTCTGCTTCAAGCTGCTCGACTTGACGGCACGCGTGCTCGGGGACGATTTCGACGTCGAGATCATCGAGGCCCATCATCGCCACAAAATTGATGCGCCATCCGGCACTGCGGTGCGCATGGGTGAAGTGTTGGCCGCCGCACTCGGTCGTTCACTCAAGGACTGCGCGGTCTACGGCCGCGAAGGACGCACAGGCGCACGCGATCGCAAAACCATCGGCTTTGAGACCATTCGTGGTGGCGATAGTGTGGGTGACCATACCGTGTTGTTCGCCGGCGACGGCGAACGTATCGAGATCACGCACAAAGCGTCAGACCG
>CAMCBY010000159.1 GCA_945873015.1 Klebsiella pneumoniae | reverse complement strand
GTCGGGTCGGCGCGCAGATGTACAGGATCAGCACGCAACCAGTGGCCGGGCGTGAACTCGGCGCCGAAATCGGCCGCCGCACTGACACTCGCCACACCTTCATAGGCTTCGTGGCCGAAACAGGCGAGCATCGCCGCGTCGACATCGATATGACGCGCCGGCACCAGCTCGGCGCGCGCCAGCCGCCGCGCCACCCGCATGGCGTCGGCTTCGTTGTGCGCATTCAGCAGATGATCAAGCAGATAAGGAGCGAGAATGTCGAGATGACCGCTCATGTCGGCACCCCCAGCGCGCGCGCGTCATGTGCGGGCGCGCCTGCAACAGCGATGGACCTTGGCCCTGGCGCGGGCACGCCAGTCTACAGATGATCGAGGATGGCGCGTTTAACCGCGTCGCTCTCGGCCGGGATTTCGATGACGCCGCCGGCGCTCTGCTTGATGGCGGTATCGGGGTCTTTCAAACCATGACCGGTCAGCGTGCACGTCACCACGCTGCCCTCCTTGATGCGGCCAGACTCGATGTCACGCAGCGCGCCACCGAGGGCGATGGCTGACGCCGGCTCACAGAAGATGCCTTCCTGTTCGGCGAGCTCACGCTGAATCTTGAGGATGTCTTCGTCGCTCATGCTCTTGAATTCACCGCCCGACTCGCGCGCCGCGGCCCACGCAAGATCCCACGACTGCGGATTGCCGATCCGAATCGCGGTGGCGACGGTCTCCGGCAGTTCGATGGGATGGCCAGCCACAAACGGGGCCGAACCGGCGGCTTGATAACCAAGCATGACCGGCCGGCTGTCGGTCACGGCGGGACGCTCGAACTTGCAGGTATCGTGGCACCACGCACACGCGGCGGTGGCGGGTTTGACACCCGCATACTCGGAAAAACCCGTCCAGTAGGCGCTGATATTGCCGGCATTGCCGACCGGAATGCAGTGATAATCGGGCGCGCGACCGAGCGCATCGACAATCTCGAACGCGGCGGTCTTCTGGCCCTGCAGGCGATAGGGATTGATGGAATTGACGATGGTCACCGGCGCGACATCGGCCATTTCCTTGACGATGCGCATGCCGTCGTCGAAGTTGCCCTTGATCTGAATGACCACCGAGCCCTGAATCATGGCCTGCGCGAGTTTGCCGAGCGCAATCTTGCCTTCCGGAATGAGCACAAAACAGCGGATGCCGGCGCGCGCCGCATAAGCGGCGGCCGACGCCGAAGTGTTGCCGGTCGAGGCGCAGATGATCGCCTGCGCGCCTTCGTTCACGGCCTGGGTCACGGCCATCGTCATGCCGCGGTCCTTGAACGAACCGGTCGGATTCAAGCCTTCGAACTTGACGTAAATCTCGCAGCCACGGCCACGCTTGCGCGGAATGTTCTCAAGCTTGATGAGCGGCGTATTGCCCTCGCACAAGCTCACGATGCGGGTGTCCCGGCTGACCGGCAAGCGGTCGCGATAGCGTTCAATCAGGCCCGAATAACGCGTGCTCACGCGAATTCCTCCATGCGGATGCGGGTGATGTTGGCACCGATACCGGGCAAACGTGCGATACGCTCGACGGCCGCGTTCATGGCCGCCTCGCCCACTCGATGGGTAAGAATGATGATGGGTACGGTTGCCTCGCCATCGGCCGCTTCCGGCTGCCGGATGGCTTCGATGCTGATACGCAGATCGGCCAGGATGCGCGTGATATCGGCCAGCACACCCGGCTGATCGACCGCCGACAGGCGCAGGTAATACGCACTCTCGACGTCCGCCATTGGCAATATCGGGGCTTCCGACAGGCTGTCGGCACGAAATGCCAGGTGCGGCACGCGGTTGTTCGGGTCGACCGTCAGCGCACGCACCACATCGACGATATCCGCCACCACCGACGAAGCGGTCGGCTCGGCACCGGCACCGGCACCCGACAGCAGCATCGGGCCCACCGCATCACCACGGATCATGATGCCGTTCATCACGCCATTGACGTGCGCCAGCATGACACGGCGTGGCACCAGCGTCGGGTGTACGCGCAGCTCTATGCCCTGCGGCGCGCGCTTGGCAAACGCCAGATGTTTGATGCGGTAACCGAGCGCCTCGGCGTAACGCACGTCTTCAAGCGTGAGGTTGCGAATGCCTTCGATGTGAATTTTGTCGAACTGCAGCGGGATGCCGAAGGCGATCGAGGCGAGGATGGTGAGTTTGTGCGCGGCGTCGATGCCGTCGATATCAAACGACGGATCGGCCTCGGCATAGCCAAGTGCCTGCGCTTCGGCCAGCACTTCGGCGAACTCCGCCGAGCGTTCACTCATCGCCGTCAGCATAAAATTGCAGGTGCCGTTGATGATGCCGGCCAACCATTCGACGGTATTACCGGCCAAGGCTTCGCGCAGGGTCTTGATGACCGGAATGCCGCCGGCGACCGCCGCTTCGAAGGCAACCGTCAGCCCCTGCGCCTGGGCACGGGCGAAAACTTCATTGCCGTGCAAGGCTATCAGTGCTTTGTTGGCGGTGACCACGTCCTTGCCGTTGTCGAGCGCGCGCATCACGAGTTCCCGCGCGGGATCGGTGCCACCTATCAACTCGACCACGATTTCGATGCTGGGGTCGTCGACCACCGAAAATGGATCGGTGGTGAGGCGAATGCCGCTGCTATCTATCGGACGGACTTTATTGAGGTCGCGGGCAGAGGCCGCCACCACTTCGATATTGCGCCCGGCGCGGCGCGCGATTTCGTCGCGATTGCGCGCCAGCACGTTGAGTGTGCCGCAGCCTACCGTGCCGAGCCCGAGCACGCCGATCTTGACCGGCGGTAATTGCACACGACGTCGCGCCATGTTTCAGCCTCCCACGCCAACGCCATTGCGCAGCATGTCCTTGATGCCTCTGATCGCCTGGCGGGAGCGATGGGCGTTTTCAATCAAAGCGAAGCGCACATGGTCGTCACCGTATTCACCAAAGCCGATGCCTGGCGAGACCGCGACCTTGGCTTCCGCCAACAGCAGCTTGGAAAATTCCAGCGAGCCCATCGCGCGCCATGGCTCGGGGATGCGGGCCCACACGAACATCGTGCCGCGCGGTTTTTCTACGTCCCAACCGACCGACTGCAGACCTTCCCACAGCACATCGCGACGCTGCTGGTACATGTCGCGGATCTCAATCACACAATCCTGTGGACCTTCGAGGGCGGCAATAGCAGCGACCTGAATGGGCGTGAACATGCCGTAGTCGAGATAGGATTTCAGGCGTGCGAGGGCATACACCAGATCGGGATTGCCGACCATGAAGCCGATCCGCCAGCCGGGCATGTTGTAGGACTTCGAGAGCGTGAAGAACTCCACGCAGAAGTCCTTGGCACCCGGCACCTGCATGATTGACGGCGCCTGATAACCGTCGAACACCAGATCGGCATAAGCCAGATCGTGCACCACATAAATACTGTGTTCGCGAGCGACGGCCACCACGCGTTCGAAGAATTCGAGATCGACACACTGCGCGGTCGGGTTGCTCGGAAAATTGAGCAACAGCATCTTGGGTTTGGGCCAGGAATTTTTAATCGCGCTGTCGAGTTCATGAAAGAAGTCAACACCGGGCCCGATCGGCACATGGCGGATGTCGGCACCCGCAATCACGAAACCATAGGGATGAATCGGATAGGCCGGATTCGGCACCAGCACCGCATCGCCGCGATCAACCGTCGCCATCGCAAGATGGGCCAGGCCTTCCTTGGAACCGATGGTAACGATGGCTTCTTTGTCGGGGTCGAGATCGACGTTGTAGCGGGTCTTGTACCAGTTACAGATGGCCAGGCGCAGACGCGGGATACCGCGCGATACCGAATAACGATGGGTATCGCCGCGCTGTGCGGCCTCAATCATCTTATCGACGATGTGTTTGGGCGTCGGCTGGTCGGGGTTGCCCATGCTGAAGTCGATGATGTCTTCACCACGGCGGCGGGCCGCCATCTTCAGGTCACCCACGACATTAAAGACGTAGGGCGGCAGGCGATCGATACGGGAAAATCCAGTGCTCACGGCGGTGTTCGCTGACATGCGGGGAATAACAAGAGCCGGCAAAGCTAACTGCTTGAACCGACAGTGTCAAACGGATTGGACGGCGAGCGCGGCGAGGAACTGTGGACCACTACGCGTAAGCGCGACTGCGCGGCTGCGCGAGCGCACCGCCTTACGCTAGCATGACGCTGCGCGTGACCCCGCTCAACTCGTGCCCAGGAGATCTGACCAGGCGATGGAATTGCCCCTCCCCCCCCGTCGTTGCGGCCGCTGCCGTAGCGAGTTCTGCGCATCATGCTGAAGGCGCCCGGTTTGCACGCCTCACAGCCGACCCAGATCTCGGACGGACGAGCGGACGACACGGTGGTCGAGCTGCTGTTCGCCAACGCGCGCACGGGTGAAATCATCACGATGTCGGTCGCCCTCACGCTGGCGGCCGTGCAGTGGACGGACATCGGTGCCGTGCGTTGCAGTCTCTGGTGTCTCACCATGCTGCTGGTTGTATTGGGCCGCGGTGGGTTGCGACGCGCCTATCAGAAGCGCACCGCCGGCAGCGTCGATGACGTGGCCTGGGAGCGCGCCTTCACGCTCGGCGCCGCCGCCACCGGCCTCATGTGGGGAATGGCCGCTCAGGTGCTGATGGCCTCTCCGGCGCTGGAGCATTCATTCATCATTCTCATGGCAGTGGCCGGCATGACTTCGGCGGCGGTGCCGCATCTGGCACCACTGCCGATGGCGTTTCATCTTTATGCGGCGGCGGCGGTGCTGCCCGCCGCATTGCCTTTTCTGCTTGGCGGCACACCGCTTTATTTCGCCATCGGCGCACTGATGCTGGTCTACCTGCTGGGTATCCAGCGCAGCGCGCATCTGTTTGGCCGCTGGCTGCGCGAAGCTCACCGCCTCGCGCAGGACGAGGCGGGCAAGGCCGCCGAGCTCAAGAAAATCACCAGCGAACTGGCCGAAGCTCACCAACGAGCGCAGGCCGAGACCACCCGACGCCTCGAGCTGGAACGCGGGCGCGCCGACCTCGAGGCGGAAATCAATGCCTCGCTCGCCACCGTGGTGGATGAACGCACCGCGGAACTGCGCCAGACCCTGGCCGCCATGACCGCCACCCGCGAGCAGCTCGACAGCGCCTTGGTCGCCGGTCGGATGGCGTTGTTCGAAGTCGATACGCGCACCCGCGTGGTCAAGCTGTCGCAGCACTGGTCGCAAATGCTGGGCGGGGCGGCGACCTCGACCGTCACCACCATGCAGGAGCTGATGCGGCTCACCCACCCCGAGGACCGGCCAACGATACGCCGTGCCTATCGTGACGCGCTGCGCGCTCAGGGCAGCGGTTATCTGGTCGACCATCGGGTGCGCGATTTGAATGGCGGTTGGCTGTGGATAGAAAGCCGCGCGCGGGTCACGTCACGCGACGCGCAAGGCCGCCCCAATGCGCTGGTCGGCACCAATTGCGACATCTCGGCGCGCAAGGAACACGAAAGCCGGCTGCGCCATCAGGCCTATCACGACCCCTTGACTGGCCTTGCCAATCGCAGCTTCCTGCGCGAACGTCTGCAGGAAATGATCTACCGCGCCGAGCGTAACAATCACACGCTGGCGGTGCTCTGCCTCGATCTCGACCACTTCAAGGTCATCAACGACTCCAACGGCCACGCCGCCGGCGACCAACTGCTGCGCGCCGCCGCCGCGCGGCTGTCGAATTCCGTGCGCCAGGGTGATGTGGTGGTGCGCCTCGGCGGCGACGAATTTGCGGTGCTGCTCGAAGGCCCGCTGCAGGCCGAAACCATCGCCGCCATCGCGCGCAAGATTCTCGCCCGCATCAACAGCCCGATCACGGTCGATGAGCAGGAACATGCGCTCTCGACCAGCATCGGCGTGAGCTGTTTTCCAACCGACGGCCGCACGCCCGACGAATTGCTGACGCGCGCGGACCTTGCGATGTACAGCGCCAAAGAAGCGGGCCGCAACGACTTCCGCTTTTTCACCCGCGAGCTGCACGAACAGATTCAGGAGAAGGCCCAGCTCATGGCCGGCCTGCAGAGTCCTTATCTGCACCAGCAACTGTGGCTGGCCTATCAACCGCGCGTCGATTCGCGCAGTGGCGACATCCTCGGTGTGGAAGCGCTGTTGCGCTGGTCCCATCCGGAACTCGGCGAGATTGTGCCCGAGCGTTTCGTGCCGCTCGCCGAACAGACCGGCATCATCGTGCAACTCGGTGAATGGGCCTTGCGCACCGCCTGCGCACAGTTGCGCAGTTGGCTCGATGACGGCATCAATCTCGAGCGCGTCGCGGTCAATTTGTCGATGCGCCAGTTGCTGGAGCCGGACCTGGTGGAGCGCATCGTCGCGATCCTCGACGAACACGGACTCGCGCCCCAGCAACTGGAACTCGAAATCACCGAAAGCATGGCCATGCAACACCCTGACGCGGTGCTAGAAACCTTGTCGCGACTCGACAGTCGCGGGGTGCGTATTCGCCTCGACGATTTCGGAACCGGCTACTCGTCGCTCGCTTATCTGAAACGTTTTCCGATTGACGACCTCAAAATCGATCGGGCCTTTGTCAGCGGCGTACCGCATGATGCCGAAGACGTCGCCATCGCGCGCGCCATTCTCGCGCTCGCGCGCAGTCTCGATCTCACACCCGTCGCCGAAGGCGTCGAAACCACCGAGCAGCGCGACTTTCTGCAGGCCGAAGGCTGCCGTGAAATGCAGGGTTTCCTCTACGGCGAACCGCGCGCGGCGGCGGCCCTGCAGTTGCGGCGCAAGTCTGAGGCGGCGTCGGCCGGTTGAGTTCGGCACACAGACGTGGCTGGTCACCTCGACCCGTTTATACTCACTGCGTCCACCACCGAGCCCCGCGCCATGACCGCTATCGCCCTCGACCTTGCCCGCCAACAGTTACTGACCCCCACCGGCGTCGAGTTTCACGATCTGGAAAAGGTGCTCGCTGACCTGTGCGCCCGGCAGGTCGATCTTGCCGACGTCTATCTCGAATTCACACGCAGCGAAGCCTGGAGTCTCGAAGACGGCATCGTCAAAGAAGGCGTACACAGCATTCGCCAGGGCGCCGGCGTGCGCGCCGTCAGTGGCGAACAGACCGGCTTCGCCTATTCGGACGATTTAACCGTATCGGCGCTGCTCGAAGCGGCGCGTACCGCGCGCGCCATCACCCGTCAGGGCCAGGCGCGCGACGTACGCATTGCCACCCGCGAGCAGGCGCCGACGCTGTATGCGGCCGTTGATCCGCTGCTGGAAATCGATGCCGCCGACAAACTCGCGCTGATGCGCAGCCTCGACGCGCGCCTGCGCGCCGCCAACGACTGCGTGCGCGAGGTGATGGTGAGCCTGTCGGGCCAATACAGCGCGGTGATGGTGGCGACCTCCGATGGCACACTGGCCGCCGATCTGCGGCCGCTGGTGCGACTCAATGTCACCGTCATCGTGGAGCGCGACGGCCGCCGCGAAACCGCCAGCCACGGCGGCGGCGGGCGCACCGGCTATCTGCCCTTGTTCGGTGACGGTCGTCCTGAACACATCGCCGACGAAGCATTACGTCAGGCGCTGGTCAGTCTCGACGCGACCGACGCACCGGCCGGCGAGATGACCGTGGTGCTCGGCTCAGGCTGGCCCGGCATCCTGCTGCATGAAGCCATCGGCCACGGACTCGAAGGCGATTTTAATCGCAAGGGCACCTCGGCCTTCGCCGGCCGCATAGGCTCGCAAGTCGCATCATCGCTGTGTACGGTGGTCGATGACGCCACCTTGCCGTTGCGGCGCGGTTCGCTGAATGTCGACGACGAAGGTGTGGCCGGCCAGCGCACCGTGCTCATCGAGAACGGTCGCCTGTGCGGCTATATGCAGGACCGTCATAACGCCGGACTCATGAAGGTGCCGACCACCGGCAACGGTCGCCGCCAGTCCTATGCCCATCGGCCCATGCCGCGCATGACCAATACTTACATGCTGGCGGGCGAAAGCGATCCGGCCGACATCATCAAGAGCGTCAAGCGTGGCCTGTATGCGGTCAGCTTTGGTGGTGGGCAGGTCGATATCACCAACGGCAAATTCGTCTTCAGCGCCGCCGAGGCCTATCTCATCGAAGACGGCAAGGTCACCGCGCCAGTCAAGGGCGCGACCTTGATCGGCAATGGCCCGGATGTGCTGACGCGGGTCTCGATGGTGGGCAACGATCTCGCGCTCGATAACGGCATCGGCACCTGTGGCAAAGACGGCCAATCGGTACCGGTAGGCGTCGGCCAACCCACCCTCAAGATAGACAGCCTGACGGTGGGCGGCACACGGACTTGATGCGCGTTCTTGCGTAGGTGCGAATTTATTCGCACATTCACGGCGAATCGCATAGCGCGCGAAGAATTTTTCAATGTGCGAATAAATTCGCACCTACGGTCAGATCCACAATCGAATCCA
>CAMCBY010000158.1 GCA_945873015.1 Klebsiella pneumoniae | reverse complement strand
ACCCACGGCGCAAACTCGGCGTGGATGAGTTCCGCAAGCGGTGAGCGCGGCACCAGCACCCGCTCATCGACATAAAACTCATGACCGGCGAACCACATGCGTTGGGTGAGATAGGCGGCCGGACAACGACGTTCGAGGCGCGTCGTTATCAAGCGCTCGGCGGCATCACAAGCACCGGGCGCCAGCGGCTGGTCGAGCAACTCATCGCCCGCATCGGGCGGCATTTCCAACGCGTGCAGCACCAGAAACGCGGCCTCGTCCACGGCGTTGTCGGTGCCGTGGCCGTAATACAGCCCGGCACGACGAAAACGTCGTGCCGCACTTTCGATCAAGGCGCGCGCGGTGGCGGGCGGCGCGCGTTTAGCCACGCGTGGCGGCCAGTTCGAGCACCACGTCGTTCATGCGTTTGACGAAACCCGCCGGGTCATCGAGTTTGCCACCTTCGGCCAGTATCGATTGTTCGAACAACAGGCTCGCCCAGTTGGCAAACTGCTGTTCGTCCTGCATGTCGTCCATGAACTTGATCATGGGGTGCTCGACATTGAGTTCGAGGATACGTTTGGCGGCTGGCACGTCCTGCCCCGCGGCCTTCAGCAAGCGTTCGAGATTGGCACTCATGGCGGCATCCGCCGACACCAGGCAGGCCGGTGAACTGGTCAATCGCTGACTGCGCTTGACGTCCTCGACACGCGCATCGAGCGCACCCTTGATGCGCTTCAACAGCGGGCTGACTTCTTCATCCTGCTGCTGGTCCTGCTCGGCCTCGGTATCAGTCTTGATGTCGCCATGCACGACCGACTTCAGCTGCTTGCCCTCGAACTCCGAAAGATGTGTGGCCAGCCACTCGTCAATCGGCTCGTGCATGAGCAGCACTTCGATGCCCTGTTTGCGGAAATATTCGAGATGCGGGCTGTTGCGCGCGGTCGAGAAACCGTCGGCGACGATGTAATAAATCGCGTCCTGGCCCTCTTTCATGCGCCCGACATAGGCGGCGAGGCCGACGTCCTGGGTGTCAGTATCGGTATGCGTGCTGGCAAAACGCAGCAGTTTGGCGATGCGCTCGCGATTGGCAAAATCTTCAATCACGCCTTCCTTCAGCACGCGGCCAAAGGCCTCCCAGAAGCTTGCGTAATTCTCACCCTCGGCCAGCGTCTCTATCATGCCCAACACTTTCTTGACCGACGCATTGCGGATGGTTTCAAGCGTCTTGTTGTGCTGCAGGATTTCGCGCGAGACATTGAGCGGCAGATCGTTCGTATCAATCACGCCGCGCACAAAGCGCAGGTAGCGCGGCATGAGTTTCTCAGCATCGTCCATGATGAATACGCGCTGCACGTACAGCTTCACGCCGTGTTTGACCTCGCGGTCCCAGAGATCAAACGGTGCGCGGGCCGGCAGATAGAACAGCGTGGTGTATTCGCTCTTGCCCTCGACCTTCGAGTGCAACCAACTGGTCGGGTCGCTGAAGTCGTGGGAAACGTGTTTGTAGAACTCTTTGTATTCCTCGTCGGAAATCTCGTTCTTCGAGCGACGCCATAGCGCGGTGGCCTGGTTGACGGTCTCCCAGCCCTTCTCCTCGCCGGTTTTCTGCATCTTGATCGGCACTGAGATGTGGTCGGAGTACCGCTTGCAGATTTCGCGCAGGCGATATTCGTTGGCGAGATCTTTGGCGTCTTCTTTCAAGTGCAACACGATTTCAGTACCGCGGCGCTTGGCATTGACGGTCTCAACCGTAAATTCACCCTTTCCTTCCGATTCCCAGCGCACCCCTTCTTCGGCTTTGTGACCCGCCTTGCGCGAGGTGACGGTGACCTTGTCGGCGACGATGAAAGCGGCGTAGAAACCGACACCGAACTGGCCGATGAGCTGCGAATCAGCGCGTGCGTCGCCCGACAGCTTGCCGAAGAACTCGCGGGTACCGGACTTGGCAATGGTGCCGAGATGGTCGGTGGCCTCATCGCGGGTCATGCCGATGCCGTTGTCACGCACGGTAATCGTGCCGGCCTCGGCGCTGAATTCGAGTTCGATGGCGAGTTCGCTGTCGTTCTCATACAGGCTGTCGTCGGACAAGGCTGCAAAACGCAGCTTGTCGGCCGCGTCAGCGGCGTTCGAAACCAGTTCGCGCAGAAAAATCTCGCGGTTGCTGTACAAGGAATTGATGACGAGGTCGAGTAGCTGGGTCACTTCCGATTGGAAGCCCCGTTGTTCTTTGGCAGTGTCGAGCGCCATGGTTGTCCTCGAAGGAAGCTTGAATGAGGCGGGCAAGCTATGGGCGCGCGCGTTGGATTTCAAGTCCTTTGCTCGTGTAGCCACGCAGCGCGCTACCATAGCGCGCAGCGGTCGCGCCGGTGCGACTCATCGTTCGAGGGACTCAAAGCTCACGCGCCGCGGCGCGCGCTCAGCCTGTTATTTGCGCCATGGCCACCGATAAAGCCGCCAATTCGCCCGTCATGCAGCAGTATCTCGGCATCAAGGCCGAGCATCCCGAGACGCTGCTGTTCTATCGTATGGGCGATTTTTACGAGCTGTTCTTCGACGACGCCAGGCGCGCCGCGCAACTGCTCGACCTGACTTTGACCGCGCGCGGATTCAGCGAGGGCCAACCGATACCGATGGCTGGCGTGCCGGCCCATGCCGCCGACCCGTATCTCGCGCGCCTGCTGAAACTTGGCGTGTCGGTGGCTATCTGCGAGCAGATTGGCGATCCGGCCGAGTCGCGCGGGCCAGTAGCGCGCAAGGTCACGCGCATCCTGACACCAGGCACAGTCACCGATGAATCGCTGCTGGAGGCCAGCCAGGACACCTTGCTGGCGGCGCTGGTGATGGACGGCGAGCGCTATGGTCTGGCCTGGCTGGACGTCAGCGCCGGACGTTTTGTGGTCAGCGAGGCCGACGGTTTGTCCGCCCTCGAAGCCGAACTCGAGCGTTTGCAAGCAGCCGAATTGCTGGTCGCCGATGACCAGCGCGCGCGCGTGCCGTCGGCCTGGGTCTCGCGCTGCCTGCCGCTGCCCGCCTGGCGTTTTGACCGCAGCGCGGCCCGTCGGCGCCTGTGTCAGCAGTTCGGCGTGTCCGATTTGCACGGTTACGGCTGCGCAGAGCTTGAGCTTGCCATCGCCGCCGCCGGTGCGGTGCTGGTCTACAGCCAGGAAATGCATGGCGGCGCACTCGCCCATGTCCTGGGTCTCACCGTCGAACGGCCGCAGGATGCTCTGCATCTCGACCCGGCCACACGGCGCAACCTCGAAATCACCCGCGCGCTGTCCGGCAACGACGCCCACACCCTGGTGGCGGTATTCGACACCACGCGCACCGCGATGGGCGGCCGCCTGCTGCGCCGCTGGCTGCAAAGGCCGCTACGCGACCATCACACCCTGCGCCACCGCCAGCAGGCGGTAGCGACGCTGCTGGAGCGTCACGATGTAGCGGCGCTGCGCAGCGCGCTGCGGCGCGTGCACGACATAGAACGTATCGTGACCCGCGTTGCGCTCGGCAGCGCGCGGCCGCGCGATCTGGCGCGACTGCGCGATGCGCTCGGTGTGCTGCCGCATTTGCGCGCTTTGTTGCTCGCGGACTTGAGCCCGCGGCTCGACGATTTGCGCTTGCAGATTGACGAAATGCCCGAGGTACACGCGCTGCTCGAACGCGCCGTGGTGGAATCGCCGCCGCACCTCATTCGCGACGGCGGCGTGCTGGCGCCGGGCTACGATGCCGATCTCGACGCCTTGCGCAATGCCAGCGCCGATGCCGATGCCTTCCTCGTCGCGCTCGAACAACGCGAGCGCGAACGCAGTGGCATCGCCAATCTCAAGGTCGGCTACAACCGCGTGCACGGCTATTACATCGAAATCAGCCGTGCCCAGGCCGAGCGTGCACCCGCCGATTACACCCGCCGCCAGACCCTGAAGGGCGTTGAGCGCTACATCACGCCAGAACTCAAAGGTTTCGAGACCCACATCCTGAGCGCCTCCGATCGTGCCCTGCGCCGCGAGCGCGAGCTGTATGAGAGCCTGCTCATTCAATTGCTGCCGCAGGTGCGTGGCCTGCAGGACACCAGCGCGGCGCTGGCAGAGCTGGATGTGCTGGCGAGTTTCGCCGAGCGCGCGGAACAACTGCAGTTGTGTGCCCCCGAGTTCTGCGATCAGCCTCGCCTGCGCATCAGCGGCGGCCGCCATCTGCTGGTCGAACACTTCCAGGACGCGCCCTTTGTCGCGAACGATCTTGAACTGCATGACGCGCGCCGGCTGTTGCTCATCACCGGTCCGAACATGGGCGGCAAATCGACCTATATGCGCCAGGCGGCGCTGCTGACGCTGCTCGCCCATATAGGTAGTTATGTCCCGGCGCGCGCCGCCCTGCTCGGCCCCATCGACGCCATTTATTCGCGCGTGGGGGCCGGCGATAACCTGGCCGGCGGTCAAAGCACCTTCATGGTGGAAATGGCCGAAACCGCCAACATCCTGCATCACGCCACGGCTTTCAGCCTGGTGATTGTCGATGAGATTGGACGCGGCACCAGCACCTATGACGGTATGTCACTGGCGTGGGCAGCGGCCGAGCACCTGGCCGAAAGAAACCGCGCGTTTACGCTGTTCGCCACCCATTACTTCGAGCTGACGGCGCTCGCCGACGAGGTCGCCGGGGTGGCCAATGTGCGACTCGACGCAGTCGAACACGGCGAGGACGTGGTGTTCATGCACAGCGTCAGCGAAGGTCCGGCCTCGCGCAGCTTCGGCATCGCAGTGGCGCGGCGTGCTGGCGTGCCTGCCGCGGTGATTGCCCGCGCGCGCGCGCTGCTCGACACCCTCGAACAGCGCCATCAGCAGCACAGCCAGCACGAAACACCGCAACTGCCGCTGTTTGACCGTCCCCATCCGGCGTTACTCGCTTTAAGCGAGCTCGATCCCGATACGCTCACCCCACGCGAAGCGCTTGACACCCTGTATCGACTGCGTGCCCTCATCGAACGCTCATGAAGTGTTTGGCAGCGCGCGGCCGGCAGATATAATGCCCGCCTCCGAATTTGACGAAGAGCAGCCATGACGTTTGTTGTTGTAGAAAACTGTATCAAGTGCAAGTACACGGACTGTGTCGAGGTATGCCCGGTCGATTGCTTTCACGAAGGCCCGAACATGCTCGTGATTGACCCGGACGAATGTATCGATTGCACGCTGTGTGAACCGGAATGCCCCGCCGAAGCGATCAAGTCGGAGGACGACCTCACCGATGACGAGCAGCAGTACCTCGGCCTGAATGCCGAGCTCGCCAAGCAGTGGCCGGTGATCAGCGAAATGAAGGAACCTGCCGGCGACGCTGACGACTGGAAGGGTAAACCCGGCAAGCTCGACCAGCTCGAGCGCTAAGCCCGTGCCCTGCCCGCCTGCGTCGCAGGTGATGCTGGGCCAGCCCGCCAAGTGGACCAGGAGCCGTCCGTCCCTGGACGACCCCTGGTCCGCCGCTTCTCCCCACCCTACCTGGATGTGAGAGCTGCCATCCCTGGCGGCGGCCGGTGCGTTGCTGAATGCGCACCTGCATGTCAGTAGGCCATCAAGACCCATTTCGCTCAAATTCTGCCAACGCGCTGCCGCTACTGTGCTTTACACTTGACCTTCAACGACTTACGTAGCAGGCACGGAGCCCGGCATGATTTCGCCAGCAGGCCAATCAGGAAATATTCCCGTCCCATTGCCAGCCCGTTGCCGCATTTGGCCAAGCCCCACATCCGTATCTCACACGGAATACACAGCGGCACACCCGCGCAACCGCTGTTCGCACTGGGCGCTGCTTTTATTGCTCGCACTCAACCTGCTCGCGGGCAGCACTGTGGCGGCTGAGGTCTACAAGTGGAAAGACGCCGACGGTCACCTGCATTTCGGCGACCGTCCGCCCACAGCCGAAGCCGATGCCGAAAGCGTGACTATAAGGAGCGGCGCACCTGCGGCCGCTAACGGCAACAGTCAGGAGCGCCTGCGGCAGGTGCTCGATGGATTCACCAAGGAACGTGAAGCGCGTGAAGCCTCGCAAGCGGCCGCCGAGGACGCCCAGGAGCAACGCGAACAGGCATGTACGCGTGCCAAGGCGCGACAATACTCGGCGGAGCATTCCAACTTCCTGTTCGTCTACACGCCCACCGGTGAACGACGCGTACTTGAAGGCGCGGAGTACAACAATGTGATAGCCAAAGCGCGCCAGGCTGTCGCCGACTCCTGCGATTGATTTGCGAACGCGGTTCTATCTGCCTATTTTATCGACACAAAGGAAGGTAACATGGCGAATCTACTTGACTCGCTAGACCTGATGACCGGATGAATAAAGCGTTCTGGAAATCCGACTGGTTTGTCGGCGCCGCCCTGTCCTTCGTGTTCTTCACCGCCTGGTGGGGAGGCGCGCCACTGCTGGAAAGCATAGAGCGGGACGCCTACGACCTTGGGGTCAGGGTCTCCTCTCGCGAGCCCGGCGACAAAGTCGTGGTGGTGGCCATCGACGACAAGAGCATTCAGAACATCGGCCGCTGGCCGTGGTCGCGCAAGATCCACGCCGGCATGACCGACAAACTGGCGGCGGCCGGCGCCAAGACCATCGGGTCGACCGTGTTCTACTCCGAACCCGAAGTGCCGCCCGGTCTCGATTGGATTCGTGAATTCCGCTCTGAAGCGCAAAAGCTCGCCGACAGCGGCGTGTCGGTCGATGCCCTGAACGAAAAATTCAGCGCCGCCGAGCTCGCGCTCGATACCGACACCGTGCTCGGTAACTCGTTCAAGCAGGCCGGCAGCGTGGTGCTGGGCATGCAATTCACGCCGGGCGAACCGGTAGGCAAGCCAGACAAGCCGCTGCCCGATTACGTATTGCGCAACGCCATCAATGAAAAGAACGTTGCCGACCCGAGCGGCGATTTTCCGATGCCGATACAGACCGTGCTCGCCAACTCGCCGATAGCGGTGGTGGGTGATGCCGCGCGCGGCATCGGCCATCTGCTCACGCCGCCCGATGTCGATGGCGGTATCCGCTTCGAACCGCTGGTGGTCGAGTATTACGGCGCGTTCTACCCCTCGCAGTCGTTGATGGTGGCTGCGGCCTACCACAACCTCAAAGCCGAAGACATCAAGGTCAACCTTGGCGATAGCGTCGAGCTCGGCAATCTCAAGATCAAGACTGACCTCAGTCTCAACATGAATACTTTCTTCTACGGCAAGCGCCAGGGTGATCGCGCGCCGTTCGACGTCTATTCGTTCTACGACGTCCAGCAGGGCGCCGTTCCGATGGAGAATTTCAAAGACGAAATCGTCCTCATCGGTGCGACCGCGTTTGGTGTCGGCAGCACGCTCTATACCCCGCTCGGCGAAGTCAGCGGCCCGGTGCTGATCATGGCGCACACCGTCGCCAGTATCCTGAACGAAGCGTTTTTTATCTCGCCATCGTGGGCCTCGCTGACCGAACTGCTGCTGCTGGTGCTGATTGCGGGCTATCTCATCGCCATATTGCCCAAACTCACTGCCGGCCCTGCGGCGCTGGTAAGCCTTGGTCTGTTCGTGATGGTATTCGCCACCGAAATCGGTTTGATGGCGTCTCAAGCGGTGTGGCTCAAACTCATGGGTGCCGCGACTTTGCTGGTCATCGGCCATGTGTTGCTCACCACCAAACGATTCCTGGTCACCGAAGCCACCAAGCGCCGCCTCGATTACGACTCGGCCCAGAGCAACAAACAGCTCGCGCTTAAATTCCAGAAGGAAGGCGAGCTCGATATGGCGCTTGAGTATTTCCGCCGTTGCCCGGTAGACGAGAGCCTGCTCGAAGCGGTCTACATTCTCGCCGGTGATTTCGAGCGCAAGCGTCAGTTCAACAAGGCCGGCGCGGCCTATGAGTACATCGCCGCCAAGAACCCGAACTTCCGCGACATCAAGAACAAGGTCAATCGCGCCAAACAGTTGAACGACACCGTCATCATCGGCGGTTCGGCGGCGGCGGCTACAGCTGCCAGCACCATGTTGCTCGACGGCAGTATCTCCAAGCCCATGCTTGGCCGTTACGAAATTGAAAAGGAACTCGGCAAGGGTGCGATGGGCGTGGTGTATCTGGGCAAAGATCCCAAGATCAACCGCGTGGTGGCGATCAAGACCATGGCACTGTCGCAGGAATTTGATCCGGCCGAACTGAACGAAGTCAAAGAACGCTTCTTCCGCGAAGCGGAGACCGCCGGGCGCCTTGACCAGCCGAATATCGTGCGCATCTACGACGTCGGCGAGGAACACGATCTGGCCTATATCGCCATGGAATTCCTGGCCGGGCACGATCTGGCGCGTTACACCAAACCCGACACCCTGCTGCCACTGCCGACCGTGATGGGCATCATCTTCAAGTCAGCGATGGCACTCGACTACGCGCACAAACACAGCGTCGTTCATCGCGATATCAAGCCCGCCAACATCATGTACGAGCCGGAATCCAAG
>CAMCBY010000157.1 GCA_945873015.1 Klebsiella pneumoniae | reverse complement strand
TGGCCTCTGCTGTATGACTGGACGGCATTTACGATCAGTTATTTAGACCGCGTTGATGCTGCCTATGCGCAGTCGAAAATCACCCAGTCGCGGCGCTGGCTGGAGTTTGCGCTGACCGATGTTGATGGCGACGATGCCCACCCGCGCCGTCGCCGAAAAAACTTCTAGCCCTATCTGCCGCAGGTCGATTCCTTCAAGGCAGAATACGTCGTTGTCGCGTCGGACCCGGCGTATGACGAATTCGGGCAGAAAATCCAGGCCGCGATGCATGCCCATGCGGATTGGTTACGCGGCTACAGCGCGCAACATGCGGGCGAGAAGCCGCTGCCTTATCACTTCAATGGCGGTGTGCCGGAAGATCAATATCGACGCTACCAAGCGTCACCGATAAACCATTTTTTCGAGGTATCACGGCAAACCATACGCATCCACAAGAAGGCGTATGGCACATCGATTCGCCTTAAGCTGCAGGGCCAGCAGCGCATGTTCGATACGCTGGATGTCGACAGCGCGACGCCGTCCGTGACAACAGCCAGAGACACTTCGCCGTTACGCGCAAAGATTGAACCAAGACCGGCGATGATGCCGCCCGACCCCCATGGAGGCTCCGCTTCCATGGCGAGCTTCGCCTCGCTTCGTTGAGCGGTTTACTCCTCACAGTGGCCATGACCGCTGGCGGGGCAGCTTGTTTTTGTCTCACCAGCATCCGCCGGCAGGAAGCCTATCGTGCCATGGCGGTGGTCGATGGTGGCCCGCACGCTGTCGCGCAGGCCCCTGCAACGCGACGTTTAAAGCGCTGGGGTGCGGCGCCGCCGCGCAAGCAAAACACCCAGCGACGACAGCAACAGCGGCAGGGCCGCCGGCACCGGCACGGCGCTGACACTGAGGCCGAGGGTCGGGCCCGACAAGGTGAAGTTCGTTGCGCCCGCATAGGTCGCCGCGACCGTCGTGGTGAGGTCGACAAATACGAGGGTCACGATGCTGTCAACCAGGAGGTCGGCACGCAGTTGTGAGGCACCGCTGCCATTACTGCCAGCGGCCTGGAACAGCGTGTATTGCTCCACTGTGCCGGTGGCGATCGGGGTGAAGGTGTAGTCAATCAGATTGCCGAGGTCGGCGAAGTCGCCATTCACCGGGTAGGTGAGCGTGCCAGCGCCCGCCTGGATGCTGGACGTATCGTCTCCGCTATGGCGGATGCCGACGCCACCTGTCGCAGAGAACGCGGCATTCGATTGGGTGAGAGAGACGGTCACCTGATCAAGTTGCCAGCCGCCACTGCCGAACTGGTTGTCGAAGGCCTGCTTCAGCGCCGTGATGTTGAATCGCGCGACACCATAAGAAGCGAAATTACCCAAGCCTGATCCTTCGACGTTGAAGAATGCCTTGCCGCTGGAACCACTGCGTGGTCCGCCTGGCTGCACCGTGGCATTGTCGAATGCTTCGACAGTGAGCGTCGCAGCATGACCGTCCAGCGCCAGACCGGCGGCCAATAGTGCACTCAGCGCGATTCCTATCTGCATGACTTATGCTCCCGTGCCGAAGGCTTTTCGACGCAACATCACCAGGCCGAGCAAGGCGCTTCCCAGCAATGGCAGTGCGGGCGGCACCGGCACGGGCTGGGGAATTGCGACATCGACAAACACTGCCTTGTGATCTGAGCTCGGCAGCCCGGCAAACAGGCCCGGTGTGTTGAATTCGCCGACCAGCGGACGATCGGCCGTGCCTTCTACTGGCCAGAAAATGCCCGAGCTGACAATGCTCACATTGCTTGAGGGCAGCACATAGTCGACGCGCAGATTACCTGGCGCGGAGTCGCTGAAGTCGGCAGTGTCGAACCGCGGGTCGGTCACGTGGCTGGCATTGGCATTGCCGTTGTTATTCACATCAACGGCGGCGAGCACGCCGCCCTGGCTTTGTGGTGTGCTGCCGACATTGACCAGCGGGTTCTGCAGCAGCGCTTCGATCGGATCCTGAAATGCATCACCGTCATTGGGGTCGGCGTTGTAATCGCCGGCAATGACGAAAATCGATCCAGAGGCGAGGCCACCGGTGCCACCTTGATCGTCGTAGACGTAGCCGGCACCGCCGATGTAGTCAGACCAGAAGCGGATTTCGTCGGCGTTGCGTTTGCCGTTGCGATCTTCGGCACCGTCAAATACCGGCGGGGTCGGATGGGCCGTCAGGAAGTGCACCTCGGTGCCGTTCACGTCGAGCACCACATCGACATGATTCTTCGACGACAGGCGCAGCACGTCAATCTCGGCTGCGGAGTAGAAGTTGGTGAGGTTATTTGCTCCGACCGTCGGATCGCTGGTCAAGCGATTGCCCGGCATGTCTTTCCACAGGAAATTCTGAAAAGAGCGCACGCTCTTGATTTCGTATTTCGAATAGACAGTAAAACCAAACTGGCCGGCAAAACTGCCGAAGCCGAAGGCATCGTCGCCGCCGCTGACCACGCCATTGTTGTTGAGGTCAAAGCCGCTTGCGATGCCGGTATTGGTGGCTGGTGTATGGCGATAGTTGTAGATCACCGAGTTGCTGATCTGGCGGCCGGTGGTACCACCACCGTGGGCGACGGACAGATAGTTGTCCTGGAACAGCTGCGCGGCCTGGCTGGAGTAAGTGTGTGCCCTTGCAACGCTGGTCGATCCGGGCGTGCCAGCGTTGTCGAAGTCGAACTCGTTGACGAGCAGCACGTCGGCGTTGATGCGTTGCACGATCTCGGCCACGTTGTGGGCCTGCAGGACCTCACGTTTCTGAGTTGTGAGGCCGACGGTGTCGGCATTCGACGCATAAGGCCGGGTGATATCGACGTCCGCGGCCTGCGTGGCGCTGAGATCGAATAGCAGGTCACCTAACGTATTGCGGTTCAAGGAGGCGTTGAACGTCGCGAAGCGGACCGTGGTGTCGGCGGCCTGAGCGGAGCTCAGGAACGCACCCGCTGCCAACAGGATTGCGTATCGTTGTGCTGAGTTCATGTCCCTTCCTTCCGCCTTGTTGTTGCAATGAGTGCAAGGCTAGTGCCCCGAGATTGCGAGGCAGTGAACGTGTCATGGCAATCCGATGAACACTGCGCGACAAAGGGCCGGGCTCACACGCAGTTGCACGCTGGACCAATGTCACGGCTATGCGGTGCTTCGACTGTCACTGAATCGCAGCGCTCCCGCAATCTTGCGGCATTACACTGCAGCCGCTACGGGCTGTTCGCAGTGTGCGGTCGTCATTATTCGTCCGGGTTAAAGGCAGAGAGGCCAAATTCCATGTACTCAATCCAGCGAAAGTTACTGGCCACCGTGCTCACCATCGCGGCGGGCTCTGCGTCAGCGGGGTCGTTCGACCTGTCATTGATTGGCGCTTATTCGATACCGACCGGAACACTATTCCAGGGGGTGGAGTTCGGCGGCATTTCCGGCCTTGATCGCGCTGCTGACGGCAGTTACTACGCAATATCCGACGATCGCGGCGGTGAGCGCGGCACGCCGCGCTTCTACAATCTGAGCCTCGACTACGATGCAACCGGCTTTCACGGTGTCACTGTCAACAGCCAGACGACAATGAAACGTCCGGACGGCAGCAGCTTTTCTTCGACCAGCCGTACCGTTGACCCGGAAGGCATTCGCGTTGCGCCCAACGGCAATCTCTACTGGTCGAGTGAGGGTAACTGGAACGCCAATCCCGCCCTGCGATTCCAGCCCTTTGTGCGTGAAATGCAGGTAGATGGCAGCTTTGTGCGCGAGTTTGCAACGCCGGCCATGTTCAACTACGTCGATAACACCAGCACCGGCGGCCGCAATAACAAACTGTTCGAAGCGCTGACCGTGACGCCGTCAGGTATCGTTGTCACTGCCAACGAAGACGCATTGATTCAGGATGGCCCGCTCACCACCCTGAGCAATGGCAGCGTGGTGCGCGTCACGACCCTTGATCCGACGAGCGGCGCAACCCTGGCCCAGTATGCCTACCAGCTGCCGGCGATTCCGGTCGACGCAGTCGCCGGTGCGCCCTTCGGCCCGGACAACGGCCTGCCGGAACTGCTGGCACTTTCCGACCATGACTTTCTGGCCGTTGAACGCGCCTTTGCTTTTGGTGTGGGCAATACCATCCGTCTGATCCTGACCAGCATCACGCCGGACACTACGGATGTCAGTGGTATCAGCAGTCTTGTCGGTGCTGGTTATTCAGCGATGACGCGCGATCTTTTACTCGATATGGCCATCGAGTATCAGGGCGTCAAGCTCGATAACATCGAGGCCATCAGCTGGGGCGAGGTCCTGCCCAACGGCCACCGCACGCTGGTGCTCGCGGCGGACAACAATTTCTCGGGCACACAGTCCACCCAGTTCATCGCCTTCGAGGTGACGCCCGTGCCGGTGCCGGCCAGTTGGGTATTCATGTTGAGCGGCGCGGCGGCGTTCGCGACGCGTAAGCGTCGGTACTTCGCGCGCAAGTGAGCGGGCGGCCGCCGTGCCCGGCTGCCAGAGAAACGGCCGGGCGATAACCCGTGAGGTATCGCCCGGCCCTGCGACGAAGCTCAGCTTGCAGAGCGCCGCTTGGTGCGGGCCAGCATGGCGAGCAGACCGCTACCGAGCAGCAGGGCCGGCGCCGGCACAGGTATAGGCGCAACGCTGACGCCACGCAACAACAATCCCGTCTGCCCGATGAGGGTCGCGGCACCCGTGCCGAGATTGATGCCATACAGCGCCGAGGCAAAGCTGCCCGGCTGGGTCAGAGTCGCGTAGGCCATGCCGCTAGCCGTGGAGATATCGAAGCCCGCGAAACCGTCGGTATCAACACCTAGCGCGCCGATCAGCGTCAACACGCCGCCGTTAGGCGAGGGTGTGCCGTTGACGCCGCCCTGTATATAGAGGCTGTCACTGCTGGCGTCGATCACAAATAGCGTGGTGGGCGTAGCGGCGTTGACGTCGTTGCGATCGTAGGCCGCCGCAACGATGCCGTTGGCAGGGTTGATGCTGGTATCGGAACCAGCGACTGCGCCGGTCAGTTGATTGAGTCGGAAATTCTGACCACTGCTGCCCACTACGCGCAGGCGGTCCGCTGCTGGATTGAAGTCGAAACCAAAATCCGCGCCGCTCAAAATCGGCGGCCCGAAGGGATTGTTATTCGGTCCGCTGCCGGCGAGGGTCGCGACCGCCGATGCGATGTTGATGGTGTAGAGGCGGTTGCTGCTACCCATACCGTAAAGCTTGCCGTCCGCCGGGCGGAAATCGATACCGAGCAGGGATTCACCCGCGGCCAATCCGGAAATTAAAGAAGTGGTGGTCACGCCGGGGCTGGCGCTGTCGAATCGCGCCAGGCTATTGCCGGCGGTCAGGCCATAGAGCGTTTCAGCAGGTGCCATGGCCGCGAAGGCCGCGCTCGATGCTGCAATTAAGGTCGTTATCCAGGGGCGCATAATCAATTCTCCTGTCCGTCGTGGGGGGCGCCGTTGGGCGCCGGGTGGTTTTCACGAGAGAGCCGCGCCGTGGCAAACACTGACGCGAAGGTCTCCAGTGGCCCTACGCAGAGATGAGATAAATGGATGCGCGAAAGTGTAAGCCCGGCAACCGCATTGCACTGCGGGCGGCGCGGCAGGCGCTTTGTCTGATCCCGACCCGCCGCTCGCCATCAACGCTTCGGCGGTCGTATTGCCGCTGGCGCCTGCGGAAGCTCGAATTCGAAGTAGACAGCGTTGATGCTGCCTATACGCAGATTGAAGGCAAACGCAGGCTTGCCCGTCATTCCCAGTGCATTCGTCGCGACGGGCGATGCTAAAGATGCAGCGCGTCGAGCTCGGCGTAAGCGCTCTTCAGCCACAATTTGACGCGTTGGCGCTCAAGCAGACCGAGCGGTTGTGTATCGGCATTATGAATAGCAGACCAGAAGCTGCTGCTATGGCTGTCGATTTTGCGCATCGCGGTTTCATGCAGTCGTTTGATGTCGATAACTCGTGCGTGGAGTTCGAGTGCACGCTGCTTTTCACCCGACGCATCCAGCACGTCGAAGTTGTCGCCGCGAACATGGTTTTTGACCAGCACGTAGTTCAAGCGCGAACCGAACTGGTTCAGCAGCTTCTTCAACAGATCGACCGAGTCGCGTCCCGAGTCCATCACATGCCAGTAGCTGATCATGAGCCCGAGTTCGCTCGAGAGTTCCAAGAGTCCGGAATCGTCCATCCAACGCGTCAACGCTTCCTGCGACTGCGCGGCCATGTCGACCACGATGCGCCGCTCGGGCTCGGCAGCCGCCGCTTCGACGATGGCATCGAGGCTTTCGTACTTATCCATGACCACCGGTGAGGCGTAACCCGAATAAAATCGCATCAGCGCACCGTGCGATTTATCGGTATCAAAGCCTAAGAAAGGGCGGTCGTTGTCGATGAGGTATTGCGCGAGTATGCGCGAGACCAGTGATTTGCCGACGCCGCCTTTCTCGCCGCCAATAAAATGGATGTGTGACATGTCAATCCTATGCTGTGTGTGGGGTCGGAAATCGTGCTTTTCGTCAGCGCATGATACACACGCAAGTCGTGTTATTGACCGCGTCTACGCACAAGCGGTGACGTGCGTGACTGTCGCAAGTCATCTCGTCACGGTTACGCAATACCGCTGTTCGCCAACCGTCACTCGCCGGTCATGCCCTCCCTTTAGCGTGGAACACGCCGCCGTCTGCGCGGCGACGACGCACAAACACAACAAATCACGTTAAGGGATAGAGGGAACAACATGAACAATTCGCACAGTCTGGTGCGGGCCGCCATGTTCGGCGCGGCCGTCACGGCGCTCGCCATGAGTATGGACGCCTTCGCCGGCACGCTGAACGGCCAGAGCCCAATCGTCATCGGTCATCGTGGTGCATCGGGTTATCGCCCGGAGCACACCTTGGCGTCTTATCAGCTCGCGGTGCAGCAGGGCGCCGATTTCATCGAGCCCGATCTGGTCATGACCAGCGACGGTGTGCTGGTCGCGCGCCATGAGCCGATGCTGGGCGGCACGACCGACGTCGCTGCCCGTCCGGAGTTTGCTGCGCGCCGGACCACGCGTATGGTCGATGGCGTGGCGACCACCGACTGGTTTGCCAGTGACTTCACGCTCGCCGAGATCAAGACGCTGCGCGCGGTGCAGTCGCGCGCCGGGCGCGATACCTCATTCAACGGACAGTTCGAAATTCCGACCCTCGATGAAGTGATAGCGCTGGCTCAAACCGCCAGTGTCGAAACCGGCCGCACCATCGGCATCTATCCCGAAATCAAACACTCGACATTCCATGCCGGTCTGTTTGGCGCCAATGTTTTTGAGAATGCATTGGTCGCCAAGCTGCATGCGAGCTACGGCAACAGTGCCGACGCGCCGGTCTTCATTCAGTCTTTCGAAGTCGCCAACCTGCAATACCTGAACGGTCAGACCAATATCAAACTTGTGCAGTTGGTCGACGCCGACGACGTCAACGCGGATGGCTCGATGTCGCTGGTCGCGCCCTATGACCGTCCGTTCGATTTCGCCGCCGCCGGGGACACTCGCAGCTTTGCTGACTTGCTGACCGCCGAAGGTCTCGACTTCGTCAATGACTATGCCGATGGCATTGGCCCGTGGAAGCCGTATCTGGTGACGACGGTGGCAGACGGCATAGATCGCACCGGTAACGGTCTCATCAATATCAACGACCGTCGTGTCGATGGTTCTACTGGTGTCATCGAACTGGCACACAGCCTCGGCCTGCTGGTGCATACCTGGACGTTCCGTAACGATGCCAGTGGTTATGGATTCGCTGACCCGCAGGCGGAGATGGCCTATTACTTCTCGCTCGGGGTGGACGGTGTGTTCACCGACTTCCCGGACACCGGCGTGGCGGCGCGTGCGCAGGTGGTGCCGGTACCGGCTTCACTGTGGCTGCTGCTGCCGGCACTGGCCGGCCTGGCGACCCGGCGTCGGCGCGTGTGAGGCGATAAAAAGCCGGGCGGCGTGTCGTGCCTAACGCGACTACGCCGCCTTGCCTATCGGCAGGCGCACGCCAAAAGCCGTGATAAAACCGTTGGCCGACATCGCCGCCAGTGCGACCGTCGCCGCAAACCACATCGCGACCGTGAAGGTTTGTGCGCACAGCCAGGCGACCAGCCACAGGGCCGGCCACAATACGGGCGCGAGCGTGAGGAACAATACCAGTAGAGTCCACGGTTCATCCGCGCGGGTGGAGAAACGTGCGGCGAGCAGCAGAGCGAGGGTCACGAGGCCGTAGGCTGCCCAGTAGAAACGCAAACCCACGGTGTCTACAGCAGTTTCCGTGTGGAGCACGGCGATAAGCAGGGCGGTGAGGCCGGTCACGATCAGCAAGGTGTGGCTGAGGCGTGACGGTGTGTGCCCCGCCACCATGCGCGCAATCTCGCGCGGCGCAGTGGCGGCGAGCCACGCGGCAGGCAGTGCCCACACCGCAGCCACGGCGGGCAGGCTTTCGCCGGCTG
>CAMCBY010000156.1 GCA_945873015.1 Klebsiella pneumoniae | reverse complement strand
CATACGGCGCCGGTGTCTTCGCCGAGATGCAGCTCGGAAAAGTCGATGTGGTACTTGAAGCTGTGCTCATCGAGCATTTCGATGTGGGGACGGCTCGACTGAACCGCCTCGGGCACCGCCGTCAAATCACCGTAGCCGATATATTCGGGCGTCATCGGCAGACGCAGATGACGGTCGCGACCATCGGCGCAGGTGCCGGTCAGCAGATTGAACAGAATGAAGAAACTCGACTGACTGCCGGCCGTGACCGCGACATTGTCATCGCTTATCTGCCAGCCGAAACGAGTGCGGAACAGATCCGCAACTGCACGCAGAAACGGGCGATAGCCTTGCGGCCCGTCGTAGGCGCTGCTGAGACGATCAAAACTGCCGTCATCGAGCTGCGCGCGCATGGCCTCGCGGAAGATGTCCTGCATGGCGGGAATACGGGCGGGATTCCCGCCACCGAGATTGCAGATGTCGCGATCGCTTTCGAGCACTTCACCCAGGTCGTCCATCAGCAGGCGCGTTCCGGTCTGACCGACAAAACGAGAGGCGAGATTGGAAAAATGCAGAGTCATGGGAAAACCGCGCGCGATCAGGGTCAACAGACCGTAGTGTATTATCCAAGTCGAACAGCGGACACCGTAGGCGCAACGCATTTGAATAATTGGATCAAGAGTCTTGGCACATTGCGGCTGCTGATGATGCTGACCGCGCTGGCGTGCATCCTTGCCGCCCCGTTTGCCGACGGCCGCGCCCATGTCCACGACTGGCGCCTGCTGCCCACGGTCATCGCTCCCTCCATCATGATGATGCTGGTGTTCGCCATCCCGCTCGACGTGTGTATGGCCAAGATCTTCATGTCCGATGCCAACGCCAGTGAGAAGGCGCGCCTCGGTCGCGCAGTGCGTATCGAACTCATCGTGATGGCGGCTCTGGTGCTGGCCTGGACGCCGTTCATGTTGAAGGTCATGGATTTCTGGCCGCTGGAGTGAACCCGCGCCCGTAGGAAGCCCGAATCTCGACTGCGGTCACAGTCGCGCGCTTGAAAGTGGACTAACTTGTAACTAGTATTTCTGTACTGGTTTAAGTTTCAGCTCTAATCCACTGAATTTAATGCGCTTCAAGGACATCAAATTTCTCATCACTCGTGCCCTTAAGGGCATGGTGCCGCGTTCGTCGTCGGACCGGGCTCAAACTTCGGTCGAATTACCCTGGGGCGGCGACAAACTGCGTTTCGACAGCCTTGGCGACTTCGAATTTGCCTTGAACGCGCGCACCGGCGTGTTGCCGGCGCGCCTGCATGAATTAACGCAACGCTCGGCGAGCGAACTCGAAACCGAGCAGCAGGGTATCCTCAACCTCTCACAACGTATCGCGACTATCGTCGATGCCAACGCCTCCTCGCGGCTGCCTTGCGCACCGGCGCTGGCGCAGCTTGGCGTTTCGGTATTCTCCAAGGATTTTGAATGGCGCTCGCTGTTCGCTCATCTGCTGGAACTGCCGCCGAGCGGCGATCGTTATGTGCGTGCCGCGCTCGACAAATATCAGCAATATCTGAGCGCGCGCCTCACCACTGTGCGACTGGTGGCAGGCATGAAGGTGCAGTCCGCCGGCACTGAAGAGAAGGAAGATGGCCATGCCAAAGCCACTGTGATGTTCGAGACTGACGGCGCCCTGCGCCCGTTCAGCCGCGACGAACTGCGCCGCTTGCCACAGGGTGAATCGGTCACCTTGCGACTCGCGCGCGGCAGCGCCATATCACTCAAACTCGCCCGCCATCGTTTTTCGCTGACGCATAACCGCGAATGGATGCTGGTGGCGGATAACGGCAAGTCCTATACCTTGCACGAAGGGGTGAACTGCGTCGGCCGCGGCCGTGACAACGATGTGTCGCTCGACGCGGATTTTCGCAATGTGTCACGCAAACACCTGCTCGCGCAGCCGCTGGATGACGACGTCATTCTGCTGACCGACATCTCGTCGCACGGCACCTATGTGCCGCCGACTGCACTCGCATCTTGACGCGCTTATTCCGGTAGCAGGCTGATCTGGTTGTCGCTCGCCCGCTTGCGCCTTGCGGCGGGTTTCGCTGGCGGGGCCTCAACGGCCGCCGCGACAGGCGCCGGTGTCTCTGGCAGTTCCTCGGCGACGGCAACCTCAAGCTGCGCAACCGCGGTCTCGGATGGCGCGACCACTTCCACCTCCGCCGCCCGCGCTTTGGACAATTCCGCTTCCAGTGACACCAGTAACTGGCGCGCGCGTTGGTCAATAAGCGCCCGGATCTGTTTCACGATGGCGGCGTAGCCGTTGTGGCGTTGGAAGCGATCTTCAACCTCGGCGGCCAGTTGCGGCAGACTCAGCGCCGCATCCCGCAACTGCTCGATGACATAACTGCCGCGCACACCAATCTGACGAGCGAACTCGTGCCAGCGTCCGACCGTCATCCAATCCGGCCGGTCCTCGCCCCCGACAGGGAAACCCATGCGGTAGTTCATGCCCGGATAAACATGCGTCGACCACAGACCAAAAAACGGTGCCAGACGCGGTGCATGGCTCTCATAGCGCAGCGCCAACTGCTTGGCGTGCCCTGCGCCAAATCCGACCAGAAAACTGAAGATTGTCCATTGCACGAGGGCACGCAGATCCGCCGCCGGACACGCACTCAGGTCGCGCAACATACGGGCGATGTCATGTAATCCGAGGCCACCCTCGCGGGCGAATTTTTCATGGGGGTTGAGCCCCGCAATCTGACAGAAGTCTTCCATGTGCAACGCGTTGACCGCTTCCGTCGCGCGACGGTCGATGCGCGTCACACATAACACCGCCACCTGGCCGTGAATGACCTCGCACGGGGCCACCGGCAGACCGAAAGCTGCCGCCAGGTGGGTGGTGTAGGCCTCGTTCATCACCGACTCGCGCAAAGCCGGTCGCGCCGGTTTCAGGATATGGGTGGTCAACTGACCATCGAGCATGAGGCTCACGACGCCGTCGGCAAAACGCACCGGCAATTTGTCGAACTCACCCGGCAAGGTCACCCGCAGACCGTCGGCCTCCGCAAGTAAGGGGTGCATCGGCAGGATGGCGATGGCATTACGCAGTTCAACGCTATCGAGTTCGCGAGGGGCACGCCGTTCTACCGCGCCGCCATCGGCTGGCCGCAGACTGAGCGCTCCGGGGCAATCGCCCGCCAGTCTGGCCAACAAGGCAAAGTCATTACGCTCCGAGATGCCGAGGCTCTGCGCCAGCCGCACTCTGATCTCACCCTCCGGCAGGAGATTGCAGAACACCGCGCGCACGCGGTCACCCTGATAGACGTTCTGGCGCCGCGGCAAGGCCAGCGAGATGGGTGGCTCAGCGCCCTGGGCACCGCTCTTCGACGCATACACAAACGACCACAGTCCCGCCGCCGATTCGCTCAAGCGACCGGCCAAACGACCGTTCATCAATACATCCAGGCTGGAAGTGGCCATTGGTTTATTCGAGGTCCCGCCAATCACGCGGCCGCACGCTCACCGTCAGCCCCAGCATGTTGAGCACCTGCATGGCACGGCCGAGCTCGACCGTCGGTTTGCCGTTTTCGAGATCCGAAAGAAATCGATTCCCGACCCCGGCCAATGCAGCCAATTCGCCCTGCCGCAGCTTCTGTTGACGTCGTTCTGACCGAATCATTCGTCCCAGCTCTTCAGGCGACATAGTATTTCCGTACGGGAATAGTTTCTGCCAATTAGCTTAACCCCATCATCTCCTACCGTTCCATCGTAATCGTATAAATTCAGCACTCTAGATAAATATTTTTACCGAACGGTATTAATTTTTAAAGAAACCCAAGAAATCCAGTCGCATTGCCGCGCGCAGGGCCGATCTGTCGCGTAGACAGCAGCCGCCGTACTTAAAGTGATTTATTAAATTCGCGACAGGAGACGCAGCCACATGCCGATGCGTATTCCGGCATCAATCAGGTTGGGCTCGGCATCGCGTAGAGCCTCGGACAGAGAACAGGGGCGCACGACCGCAGCCTCGATCGCGTCGAACAGGTCGGACTCACGCAGGGCATCGACGGCATCGAGACTGCCACCCACGGCTATCACCGGAATGTTGAGTCTGCGCGCAAGACGCGCGACACCCGCCGGCGCCTTGCCGCACAGGGTCTGCGCATCCACTCTCCCCTCCCCGGTCACGATCAGGGTCGCGCCGGCGACCAGCCGCTCGAGACCGAGTGCGTCCATCACCACCTCGACGCCCGACTTAAGTTCTGCGTCAAGCACCAGCAGCAAGGCCGCACCGAGGCCTCCGGCCGCGCCGGCACCGGGATGCTCCGTCACCGAGAGCCCGAGGGCGGCTTGCAGCAGTGCATACAGTTGTCTGAGCCCCTCATCGAGCACCAGCACCTGCGCAGCGTTCGCGCCCTTTTGCGGGCCGAATACCGCGGCGGCGCCGCGCGCACCGCACAGCGGGTTATCGACGTCGCAGGCAATCTCGATGCGAGTGTCGGCGAGGCGTGGGTCGAGGTCCGTCAGGTCGAGTGCCGCGATATCGACCAACTGCCCCCCCGTCAGCGGCAGGGGTAAGGGCGACCCGGCGCTGTCCAGAAACCGCACTCCCAGTGCGGCCAACATGCCCGCACCGCCATCGACGGTCGCCGAGCCACCGAGGCCAATCAGGAGTCGGCGCAAACCGTGATCAAGGCAGGCACTGATCAGTTGCCCGACACCGTGGCTGCTGGTCATGAGGGGCGAGCGGCTCTGCAGGGGGACTTTGTCCAGTCCAATCGCTTCCGCAATTTCGATGACCGCAGTCCGTCCATCGGCGAGCACGCCATACTGCGCGGCGACGGGCGCGCCGAGCGCATCGTTCACCATCACCGTCACGCGCCTCGCGTGCGGCCCCGCGGTCAAGGCCTGTAACGTACCCTCGCCGCCGTCCGCCAGCGGCACACATAGAATTTCGGCCTGTGGCAGCACCCGGCGCAGGCCTGTCGCCAGCGCAGCCGCGACCTCGGCAGCGCTCAGACATTCTTTGTACGAATCGGGCGCGATGACGATTTTCATGGTGGCAATGTTAACCACCCGCCCACGCTGTGTGCGCGATTACCCGGCATGTAGTCCGAGGTGGTCGGGTCAGAACAGGCGTCGGCGCGAACGCAGGCCGCTCTGACGCGGCATGAGGGCGCCGATCAGGGCGGTGCGTACGCGCAGCGAGGTGGCAGTATCGAGGCTCTTCAGAAACTCAATCTCGTCGCCACGCTTCTGCGCCACCGGCTCACCACCCAGCAGTGCGACATACTGGTTCGACTGTGCGGCAATGCGCGCGCCGGGCAACGCGCTGCCGATCAGGTTGAGCGGGTCGACCGCCGCAATGCGCACGATTCCACCCGTGTCGGCGCTTCGCGCGCACTCGCGCAACGCGGCCACCGCATCAGGCAAGGCAAACTGTTCACCACTCGCGCTCGCAACAAATCGCCCGCCACGAATCTCACCGGCCGACTCCATACGACGCAAGGCGCGTAACAGCAATCGCCACGGCGGCAGCGCCGCTTCGCGTTCAAGGATGCGACGAAATACGACCCCGTAACGACGCAACAGCACTCTAGCGATGGCTTCAACGGTGTCCTCGGCCAGCCCCTCATCCGTGTCGGCTAGCAGCGCTGCGGGACGCACCAGACGATCCCATCGTCCAGCGTCTTCGATACCCGCCACCGTGGTTCGGCGCCCGCGTCGGCCGAGCGGATTACGTCGCGCCACCGGTGTCGTCAAGGCGCGCAGGCCAACGAAACTGTCACAGGTCACAAGTCCGGCCGCCGCCAGTTCGTCCAGCGCGTTTTCAACCTGGCTGCGCAACAGGCTGCGCGCGGCGACGATGTCATCGAAAAACGCAGCACCGCGCTGCTCGATGTGCGCCAATACCTGGCGCGCGGCGCTGCTGATCTGACAAACCTCGTCGGGCCCGGCCACCGCCAGCCATGCATATAATTCGCTGCGTGCCACCAGACTGACCGGGGTAGTGCGCAGTGTGCCAGCCAGTCGCGGCGCGCTGCTGCGTTTGGGACTCAAGCGCAGCCAGACATAACGACCCGCGCGAATTGCTTCATCAAGCATGCGGCTGTCGTAACCGCGTACCCGCAGCGGCAGGATCTCGCTCTCCCAGGCCGCCACCGGCGCCTCGAATCCCGACAACTGACTCAACACCGCTTGCAAGCCGGCGCTGCCCTCGACACGCGCGGCTGGCGCCACGCATTGCCATTCCAGCAGGAAGCGCACGAACACGGCGGCCGGCACCGCTTCAATTTCCTGGCGCAGGCGGTTGAGGGTGTAGCGATGAATACGCGCCAGCAGACGGCGCTCGCACCACTGCTGCGCGTCGGCAAATTCCTCGCTGAAATGACCGCGCAGCGCAATACCGCCCTGCTCGAGCGCGAGCAGGGCGTGTTCCACCTCGCGCACTTCGCACGGCAGGCCACTCGCGAGCGTTGCAGCCGAGGTCGGCCCGGCAATCTCCAGACGACTGCGCACCAGGGCGGTCACGGCCTGCTCGCGCGTTGGTACGCTGCTGGCGATGTAAGCAGCAGCCGCCGCGCTCATGCGTATGCTTGCGTCGGCTTCGAGTGCCGCCAGTTCGTGGCGCCTCTCGGTGGCGCACCAACCGCTCACCGCACCGACCCACTCCACCGCGCGCCCCCGCTCAATCAAATCGCGCAAGGCGGCGCCGAGCCACGCGCCATCGCTGTCTTCGGCATCGCTGAGGCGCGACAGCTCCTGCGCCGTGACCAGACCGAGCAGCAGCAAGGCATCGTGCAGTTCATCGCTGTTGCGCGCGGTCGGCCACACTTCCTCGCGCACGCGCGCGATCGCCGCCGGGTCGAGCGCCGCCAGATCCTTAGCCGTCGAACTGTCCAACCAGCGCCGGCTGCTGACCGCCTGGGTACGTCGCTCCTCGAGCGGAGCGTCATCGAGAAAAGCATAGGGATTGGCATTCAAGACCTGCAGCGCGAACGGCGACGGTTCGGTCAGATCCCGCGCCACCAGTTGTTTGCTGCCCTGCGCGATATCGCGCAGCAGTTGTTCCAGCGCCTCGATATCCATCGCCTCATGCAGACAATCGTCGATAGCCTGATTGACCAAGGGGTGATCGGGCACCTCGCGGCGACCGCCGAGATTCTCGGCACAGGCCAGTTGATCGGGAAACACCAGCGCGGCGAGGTCTTCGGCGTTCATGCGCAACAGGCGGGGTGGGGTCTTGCGTCCGGCGCGGAAACGTTCGATGGCCAGCGCGCAGCCGGCCACCCAGCGCCAGCGCACGGTGAACAAGGGCGCGGTCAATACCGCCTGAATCAACACATCGCGCACGCTGTCAGCGTGCAGGTAACGCCACACCTCGTCGAGCGCGAAGCTGTGTACCGCACCGAGTGACAAAACAATGGCGTCTTCGACCGCCGCGGCCTGCAACTCAAAATTGAAGGTACGGCAGAAGCGCTTGCGCAGTGCGAGGCCCCAGGCCTTGTTGAGACGGCTGCCAAAAGGCGAATGAATGACGAGCTGCATGCCGCCCGATTCATCGAAAAAGCGTTCCATCACCAAGGTATTCTGGGTCGGCATCGCGCCGAGCGCCAGGTAACCGGTCAACAGATATTCGGCGGCCTGGCGGGCAGCCACTAGACCAACGCCTTCAATGACAGAGAACGAGCGCGCCAGCACGTCAGCATTGCGCGCGCCAGCATCAATCAGCCGTGCACTCGACTCGCGCAGGCGCGCCACCGCAAACGATAGCTCGGCGCTGCGTGACGGCGCCTCGCCCAACCAGAACGGCATGTTGGGCGGTTCACCGTGGGCGTCTTCGACGCGCAGGCCGGCCGACTCCACACGCAGTACGCGCCACGAGGTGTTGCCCAGTTGGAAAATATTGCCCGGCAGACTTTCGATCGCAAAATCTTCGTTGACCGTGCCGACTTTTTCGCCGTTGGGCTCGGCGATGACATCGTAATCGGCATTGTCCGGGATCGCGCCGCCGCAGGTCACGGCGGTAAGTTTGGCGCCGCGTCGCGCGCTTAAATGCCCGTTGACTTCATCGAGGTGCAGATACGCCGAACGTCGGCCGTGGCCAAAGCTGAACCCCTCGGCAAGCATGCGTAAGACCGCATCGAACTCCTGCCGCTGCAGGTTTCGAAAAGGCCAGGTGGCGCGAAACATTTCGAACAATTCACTGACACCGCGCGCGCCCATCGCCACTTCGGCGACGGTCTGTTGAGCCAGCACATCGCGCGGCCCGGGCGGCACGGCAATGCTGTCGAGTTCGTTGCGCGCGACCATGTCGAGCAGTGCGACGGATTCGATAAGTTCATCGCGGGTCTGCGGAAACAGCCGTCCACGGGCGATGCCATCGACCGCGTGCCCGGAACGACCCACTCGCTGCAGCAACATCGACAAGCTCCGGGTGGTACCGAGCTGACACACCAAATCGACGTCACCGATATCGATA
>CAMCBY010000155.1 GCA_945873015.1 Klebsiella pneumoniae | reverse complement strand
CGAGCGCTGGCGCACGATGTCGGCATAGGCGGCGATGTTGGCGGCGCTGGGCGTGTTTTCAGCAAGTTGGCCGAGATAGGCCATGCCGCCGACGTCCGACAACTGCTCGTGGCTGCGCAGCCACTCGGCGAGCGTGACCACATCAAACGGCTTGCTGTCGTTGGCCAGCATCTCGACCGCACGGAAAATGCGGGCATGATCGCGACGGTAGAAGTCGTCGCTGTTCAGACGCTCGACAACGTTAGGCCAGGCCTCGTTGTCGAGCATGAGACCGCCGAGCACGGCCTGCTCGGCTTCTATGGAATGGGGCGGAACCTTGAGCGCTTCGAGCTCGCTGTCGAAGGGCGCGCGGTTCGCCGCGGAATATTCCACTGCCATCGCTACACCTCAACAGGCGGCGTTCGCCGCCCGAAGCCACTCAAAGGCGGCGTCACTACGCCGCGGTTGCCCCGTCTTCCGGCACGATCTTGACTTTGACCGTGGCGTTGACGTCGGGGTGCAGGTGAATTTCGACGTCGAATTCGCCGATTTCACGCAGCGGGCCTTCGGGCAGACGCACTTCGCGCTTCTCGCACTCGGCACCGGCGGCGACGATCGCATCGGCGATGTCGAGGGTGCCCACCGAACCAAAAAGCTTGCCTTCGGCACCGGCCTTGGCGGCGATGGTCAGCAGCATGTCGGTCAGTTGCGCGGCACGCGCCTCGGCACGACCCAGCGAGTCGGCCTGCACGCGCTCAAGTTCGGCGCGCTGCTCCTCGAACTTGGCGACATTGGCGGCCGTGGCCGGCACTGCCTTGCGGTTCGGGATCAGAAAATTGCGGCCATAACCGGGGGCCACATTGACCTTATCGCCCAGATTGCCGAGCCGGTGAATCTTTTCCAGCAGGATAACTTCCATCACATCGTCCTCAATCGAATCTTCGTCACCGTGAGCCGGCGCGGCATCATGCCCGCGTTACGGCTGTCGACTTCCGCGCAAACGGCGCAAGTCGACGATATTGTCAGCGAGTCCCGTGGTGGCCAGTATCGGCCCGGCCACCTGCGGCACCAGCACGAGCATCACGTAGAGTGTGGTCAGCCATGCGCCGGCCAGACCTCTCACGCGTGCCAGGAAGTGGATTACTGCGAGCCCCTGCAGGGCGAACAATACCACCAGTAAAACACAAGCGTCACCGGCGAGGGCCAGCACCAGCCCCTCGTCGCGACCGAAAGCGTAGGCAAGCGACAAAGCGCCAGCCGCCCAGGTCATGCTGCGCGGGAAACGCAGCTCGCGGAACTCCGAACCGAAGCCGCCCAGGTTATACAGCTCAGACTGCCACCAGCGCGCCAGCAGTAATGTTCCACTGAACAATACAAATATCGCTATCAAGGTCCAGCTATGCATCTGGCCGGCGATGAACTCCATTTGTTCGGCCGTGAAACGCGCGCCGGCATCCTTTGCCATCAAATCAAACAGCGGCTTCAGCTTGTCGCGCCAGAACGCCGTGACATCGCCGACCGCGAGCCGCAGCGCGGCTGCGCATAACACCGTCATCGCTGCGCACATCAACAGTGGCCAGTCTTGCGCGCGTCGTACGCGCAGGCCATTGGCCAGTAACCATGCGGGCAGCCAGGTGGTGGTCGCCAGTAACAGGCTGTGGCCAAAACTATGACCCATGCCCAGACGGGCAACCACCAGCATCGACGCCGCGACGGCGGCAACCTTGAACCCTTCCCGTGCACCGAAACGCAGCGTGGTTAGGGCAATAATCGCGCCGGCCGGAATCAGCAATATGCCGAAAACCATCGAGCCCAACGCCAGCGCCGCGGCACAGCCCGCGGCGACCATCGGTCCGCGCATTGCCAACCGTGCGAGACCCCGCACGGTGTGCTCTCCTTAACTCAGCCCGGACGCGGGATGATTAATGCGCGTCGCAGTACGGCAGCAGCGCCAGAAAGCGCGCACGCTTGACCGCAATCGCCAGCTGACGCTGGTAGCGGACCTTGGTGCCCGAGATACGGCTCGGCACGATCTTGCCGTTTTCAGTGATGTAGGCTTTGAGGGTGGCGAGATCCTTGTAGTCGATCTCAGTCACGCCTTCGGCGGTGAATTTGCAATAACGCTTGCGGCGGAAAAATTTAGCCATGGTGTGTGCTCCCGGCGTCAGGCGTCTTGCGACTCATTGGTCGCATTCGCTTCGTTGTCTGCATCATCGTTGTCAGCCTGCGCCGCATCGCCACGCGGCGGACGACCTTCGCGCGAACGGCGACCGCGCTCATCATCGCGCTCCGACTGTTCGTCTTTGGCCTGGGCTATCGACGACGGCGTGGTGACTGCGTCGTCGCGCTGGATGATCAGATTGCGCAGCACCGCGTCATTGAAGCGGAACGCGCTGTTGAGTTCGTCCAAGGTCGGCGCATCACACTGCACGTTCATCAGAACGTAGTGGGCTTTGTGAACCTTGTTGATGGGATAGGCCAACTGGCGGCGGCCCCAGTCTTCGAGGCGGTGAATCTGGCCACCGCTGGACTCGATCATGGAACGATAGCGGTCGACCATGGCGCCGACCTGCTCACTCTGGTCAGGGTGGACCAGAAACACAATCTCATAATGACGCATGATGCGCTCCTCATGGATGAAGCTTCCCGACCGGACGGTGAAGCAAGGAGTGGACCTCGCCTGAGCGAGGGGCGCGTATTGTAGGCGGAGGGTGCTGTTCGGTGCAAAAGGTATTTAGAAGCGGTCTCAAAATAGCTGCGCTTGCCGTTTTGTGCGTCGGCGGTGCTCGAAATCCTCAGGTATTTCTCTATACGCTGCGGTTTCTCCGCGCCGGTGACGCGCAAACTGACTGCGCTCGCTGAACTTTGAGACCGCTTCTAGCCCACAGCGCGCTGGCGCCGGGCTTCGAACAGGCACACCGCCGCTGCGGTCGCGACATTCAGACTGCTGACCTGCCCATGCATGGGGATCACCACCAACTGGTCGCAACGTTCGCGGGTCAGACGCCGCAGGCCTTCGCCTTCGTTGCCGAGCACCAGCGCGCTTGGCAGGGTCAGGTCGGCCTGATAGATGGGGATGGCGCCATCATGGGCCGCGCCCAAGGTCCACACCCCGGCCTCGGCCAACTGCCGCAGGGCGGTGGCGAGGTTCGCCACCGCTATCAGGGCCACGCTGTCGAGCGCACCGCTGGCGGTCTTGGCCACCACGCTGGTCAGGCCCGCGGCGCGGTCACGGGTAAAGATCACACCGTCCACCCCGGCACCATCGGCGGCGCGCAAACACGCGCCGAAATTGCGCGGGTCCTGCACGTTATCCAGCACCAGCAGCAAGGGCTTGCGACCGGCGGCCTCCGCCCGTGCCAGTACGGTCTTGAGTTCCACGCTCGGCGGCGGACGGCGGCGCAGCACCACACCCTGGTGGTGATCGTCGCCATACAGTCGGTTCAAAGTCGGCACATCGACGCGCTGCACTGACACCCCCAGCGCACGTGCGCTGGTCTCGAGTTCGCGCACGGCCTCGGCCTCGTGATCGCGCCGCAGCCACAGCTCCAGCACATCACCGCCGGCACGCTCAAACGCCATTCGCGCAGCATGCAGCCCACCGATGACCAGATCGCGCGCCGCCATCAGCGACGTTTCCGACGCGCGCGGCGCGGTTCGCTGCGCACGCCATCGACCAGCTTGAAGTCGATTTTGCGCTCGTCGAGATTGACCCGCGTGACCAGCACTTCAACTTCCTGACCGATGCCGAACTCGCGACCACTGGCACGGCCGCGCAGCGCGTGACGCGCGGGGTCGTACTGGTAGTAGTCGCCGGGCAGCTCACTGACGTGCACCAAACCCTCGACAAAAATCTGATCGAGTTCGACGAACACGCCAAATTCAGCGACACCCGACACAATACCGGCAAATCGTTCACCGACCTTGTCCTGCATAAACTCGCATTTGAGCCACGACACCGCATCGCGGGTCGCTTCGTCGGCGCGTCTCTCGGTCATGGAACACTGGCTGGCTACCTCTGCCATGCGCAGGTTGGCATCCTCGGCGATGGGCTCTTCGAGCAAGGCCGCCTTGATCGCACGATGGACCATAAGGTCCGGATAGCGCCGTATCGGCGAGGTGAAATGGCTGTAGGCCTCAAGCGCAAGGCCAAAGTGGCCTTGGTTCTGTTCGCTGTAGACCGCGAGTTTCAGGCTGCGCAACACCACGGTGTCAATTAGCCGTTTATCGATGCGCGTGCGCGCGGCGGTCAGAATGTCGGCGAAATCGCCCGGTTCAGGATCGCTGTCGAGCGTGAAATGCAGGCCAAGTTCGCGCAGAAACTGACCGAGCGCCTCAATTTTTTCTGCCGCCGGCGGTTCGTGTACACGATACATGCCGGGCTGTTTGCGCTTGAGCAGATATTTGGCCGCCGCGACATTCGCCGCAATCATGCACTCCTCGATGAGTTTGTGCGCATCGCAACGGGAACGCGCTTCGACGCGTTCTATCTTGCCGTTGACGCCGTAGATGAAACGCGGCTCGACAGTATCGATGTCGAGCGCGCCACGCTCTTCGCGACGCTGACGCAACACTTCGTAGAGCTCATACAAACATTCGACGCTCGCCGCAACCTGCGGGTCATCGGCGAGCGGCTGGGCGCGGCTGCCGCGATACCAGTCCTCGACCTTCTCGTAGATCAGGCGCGCATGGGAACGGAACACTGCCGGATAGAACTGCGCGCGGCGCACGTCACCGTTGTCCTCGATGTTGAGTTCGCAGACCATCGCAAGCCGCTCGACACCGGGATTGAGCGAACAGATGCCATTGGAAAGTTTCTCCGGCAGCATCGGGATGACGCGGTCGGGAAAATAGACCGAGGTGCCGCGCAGCAGCGCCTCGCGGTCCAGCGCCGAATCTGGCCGCACGTAATGGGAAACGTCGGCGATCGCGACATACAGCACAAAACCCTTGGCGGTGCGCCGCGCGTGGACCGCGTCATCGAAGTCACGCGCATCGGCACCGTCAATCGTGACCAGTGGCAGATCGCGCAGGTCGCGGCGCTCGGCGTGTTCCGCCGCGCGCACTTCGGACGGGATGGCCTGAGCTTCGTCCAGTAGTTCTTGCGACCATTCGCACGGCAGACCGTAGCTGCGAATGGCAATTTCGATTTCCATGCCGGGCGCCATGTGTTCGCCCAGCACCTCAGTCACACGACCAATGGGCTGACTGCGCTGATCCGGCTGCTGTTCGATGGTCGCAACCACTATCTGCCCGTCGCGCGCACCGCTCGAAGCACCCTCGGGGATGAGTACGTCCTGATTGATGTGTTTGTTGTCGGGCACCACCACACCAATGCCGCGGTCGTGGAAATAACGACCGACTATCACGCTGTTGGCGCGTTCCAGCACCTCGACCAGATTGCCGTAGGGCCGGCCGCGCTGATCGAAACCACCGAGCCGGACCAGCACTTTGTCACCGTGCAGGGTGCGACGCGCCTCGCGCTCGGCGAGATAGATGTCGTCGCCGCCTTTGTCGGGGCGGACAAAGGCGAAACCGTCGCGATGGGACAGCACACGCCCGGCGATGAGGTCCATACGGCTCGCGAGGCCGAAACATTCGGCGCGGTTCTGGATCAACTGACCGTCGCGAGTCATGGCCAGCAGGCGGCGTTCAAACGCGGTTTGCTCCGCCTGACCGCGGACACCTAAATGCGCGGCGAGCTCGTCGAGTGGGCGGGGTGAGGCGAGTTGTTCAAGCGCCTCCATGATCGCGACCCGCGATGGCAAGTCTTCGACATGTTGATGGATGGGTTCGCGCTCGCGGGAAGAACGTGACGATTTATCTTTAATTGGGGAATTTGCTCTACGACGCATTGACTCGCTCAGGTGGGTTCGATTAGATTGCGCAGCTCTTGCCGAGGTGGCGGAATTGGTAGACGCGCTGGTTTCAGGTATCAGTGGGGGAAACCCCGTGGAGGTTCAAGTCCTCTCCTCGGCACAACACATCTGATAATTCGAGCATTCTCGCTCATTTCCCGCAGTTGGTACACGAGCCGCTGCGCCAGGCCCGACCCAAATGCGGCCGACCGTTTCCAGATAATCCACAAAGATTGACTTCGACGCGTCTGACCCACGCATGCGCTCGGGCGCCGATTGGCGGCGCTGGTCTGCGCGCGGCCACCACCACCCGCACAGCGCGGGTGATGGTGTGAAGGCTAGCGCTTCAGGCCTTGCCGGTCTGCGCCGCCCACAGGCCCTGGGCCTGCTCCCATCCGACCACTGCGCGCGGGCTGCCGTCAGCATGGATGAACTGCAGCGGACCCAAAAAGGTCATGTAGAACTCGCTGGGCTCGGGGAAATAGGTCTTGTCGTGACGCGCGCCACAGGACTCATAGCCGTAACCCAGGGCCAGCGCTGTCGCGCCGCCTTCGTCGTTGCCGCCACGCACTTCCATCTTGCCCTTGGTCAACAGGTATTCGCCGGGCCCGATATGAATATGGCTGGCGAAGGACGAGCCCGTGGGGCAGTCGAAAATAGCGGTCCAGGCGCCGACTTCCGGCGATACATGCAACAGCTTCCAGCGGATACCGCCTTCGGAAAAGGCTTCCGGAAAGGGTTGCCATTCGAGGCTCTGAATCTGTACATACTCTTGCGGAACTAGCGGTTTCATGGTGCTCCCCCGTGGAATGAGGCGTGAGTATAGATCGGCCCCGCGCCAGCACGACAGGCATATGCGCCACGGTTTCCTCGCCGCGACGCATTGGCTACCATGCGGCGGGTCTCAGCGCGCGTCAGGAATAATCATGGCTTCATCTGGCTCCGGCAGCCTGACCGTCATCCCCGTCTCCAATAAACAGTTGCTCAACGAGTTTGTGAACGTGCCATGGACGGTGTTCGCCGGGGACAGTCAGTGGGTACCGCCCTTGAAAATGGAACGCCGGGATGCGCTCGCCGCCAAACATCCGGTGTTCAAGCACGTCGAATGGCAGGGTTTCGTCGCTTATCGCGATGCACGCCCGGTGGGTCGCATTTCCGCGCAGATAGACCGACTGCACCTCGAGCGCTATCACGACGCTACCGGTTTTTTCGGCTTTCTCGATGCGCTCGACGACGCACAAGTGTTCGATGCCCTGTTCAAAGCCGCCGAAGACTGGCTGCGCGGCCGCGGCATGCGCCGCGCACGGGGGCCGTTCAGTCTCAATATCAACCAGGAAGTGGGCCTCTTGGTCGAAGGTTTCGAGACCCGACCGTATTTTATGATGGGCCATGCGCGGCCCTATTACGGTGCGCATGTCGAACGGCAAGGTTATGCCAAGGCCGTCGATGTGTTTGCCTATCTCATCAGTTCGCACTTCCAGCCGCCGCCGGTGATGGCCGCGCTGTCCGCGCGTCTGCGCCGGCGCGTCAACATTCGTGCGCTCGATACCCGGCGTAAAGATGCCGATCTCGATACGGTATGCGACATCTTCAACGACGCGTGGCAGGAAAACTGGGGATTTGTGCCCTTCACCCACGAAGAATTCCGCGCCATCGGCCACGAGATGCTGATGCTGATCCCGCCGAACTTCATTCAGATCGCGGAAATGGATGGCGAGGCAGTGGCCTTCATCGTCCTGCTGCCCAATCTCAACGAGGCGATAGCGGATCTGAACGGTGCGCTGTTGCCTTTTGGCTGGGCCAAACTCCTCACACGTCTCAAGTTCAGCTATCCGAGTACCGCGCGTATTCCGCTGATGGGTGTGCGCCGTAAATACCATCACACCCGCTTCGGACCGGGGCTCGCGCTGTCGGTGGTGGAAGCTTTACGCGAGCCGGGCAAATCGAAAGGCATTACCGAAGTCGAGATGTCCTGGATTCTCGAAAGCAACGAGGCGATGAAGAACATCATCGATATCCTCGGCGGCCGCCAGTCCAAGCGCTACCGTCTGTATGAAAAGGACTTGAGTTGAGTCTCGCATCGCGTAACGACACACAATCGTGGTTGCCGCGCGCCGGTGCACGCGACCCGAGTCTGCCGTGGCCGGCGATCGTGCTGGCCGGTGAACGTGCGGGCGGCAACGCCCTGGCGCGTCAACATCACCTGCCGGCCAGCGTGCTGGTGCCGGTCGCCGGTAAAGCCTGCCTGGCACGGGTCATCACTACCCTGCGCGCCTCGTCCTGTATTGATGGTGGTCTGCTGGTTGGCCCTTCGGCCGACATCGTCAAAGACAACGACATTCTGCGCGAGCTGCTCGCGATAGGCGATTTCCGTTGGCTTGAACCGATGCGCGGTCCTTCGGCCAGCGCGTTACGCGCGGCCGGTGCGCTCGGAAAATATCCGGTGCTGTTGACGACCGGCGACCATGCACTGCTGGAAACGGCAGTGCTCGATCGAGTCTGCACGGCAGCGAGCAACAGCGAAGCGGATTTTGTGGTCGGATTGGTGCCCCACGCCCTGGTGCGTGGCCGCTTTCCTGATTCCAGACGCACCGTGCTGCGCTTTCGCGACGGCGCCTGGTGCGGTTCCAATCTGTTCCTGTTGCGC
>CAMCBY010000154.1 GCA_945873015.1 Klebsiella pneumoniae | reverse complement strand
CTCCGCGCGGCCGTGATTGCGGCGGTTTTTTCCTTTGCGCCGATAGTTGCGCTGGCGGCCGCCAGCGAAGCCAACGAAAAACGTGCCGAGTTGCGCATCAAGGAACTGCATACACGCTTGAACATTCAGCCCGCGCAGGAAACGCAGTGGAGTGCGGTTGCGACCATCATGCGCGACAACGCAGTGACCATGGACCAGCTCACGCAGCGGCGTGTGGATAAGGCCAGCGAAGTGACGGCCGTGGACGACCTCAAATCCTACGGCGAAATCAGCGAAGCCCACGCCGAAGGCATCCGCAAACTGACACCCGCCTTTGACTCACTCTACAGCGCGATGTCCGAGCCGCAGAAAAAGCAGGCCGACCTGTTATTTCGTGAGGGCGAGGGCGCCCAGGGTGGTAACGAAGCAGTGACGCAGTCGCCGACCGCCAAATAGGCCTCGCGCAACTGTGTGTTTTGAAGCTAGAGGAGAGTTCACGTGAAACCCTACCGTTCGATCAAATTTTCTGCACGCGTTTCGCCCCCGTTGCTGGTGACGGTGGCGCTGTTGCTGCTGGTTGCGTTCGGCATCGGCCCGGCGGCGGCTGACAACGACCGGAAGCACGATCGCGGGCGAGGCCACGGCAGTGACCAGCGTCACGAGCAAAACAACAATCGGTTCTCCGACAGTTACCGCCACCGCGAATGGCGCGGCCAGGACCGCAACTACGGCTACCGTCCGGTCTATCCGCAGCCCTATCTTTATTCGCAGCCGGTCTATGTGCCGCCGCCGGTCTATTACGCACCGCGCCAGTCGCCCGGCATCAGTTTGTTTTTTCCGCTCGATCTACGCTGAGGCGAAGTCCGTGCGCCACCGTACAGACCCTGTCTGCCCGGCGGTTAGACTCGCGAGGCAAGTCGCGGCGAAAGGTGTCGTTGACATCTTCCCGCTTACCGGACAGCCAATACGATGAGTAAAAAACGGGCCGCTATTGCGCCCCCCAGCCACCCCAAGATGGCGACCGGCATCACCGGCTTCGACAATGTGAGTCAGGGCGGCTTGCGGCCGGGCCGCACCAGTCTGCTGCTCGGCGGGCCGGGTGCCGGCAAGACCCTGTTTGCGCTGCAGACGCTGGTCAACGCAGCGCGCGAGCGTGACGAGGCCGCTGTGTTTGTCGCCTTCGAGGAGTCCGCTGAGCAGCTTTTAGCCGATACTGCCGGCTTTCCCTGGCAACTGCCGAGCCTCGCCAAAAACAAACTCATGCTTTTTGAGGCGCGTCTGTCACCGGACGATGTCCACAGCGGTGATTTTGATCTGCGCGGCATGCTCGCGATGCTGCAAGCCAGGTGCGAAAGCATGAAAGCGCGCTGGGTGGTGTTCGACGGTATCGATGTGCTGCTGCGTATGCTGCACGAGCCGCTCGCGCAGATGCGCGAGCTCCATCGCCTGCGCGACTGGCTGGCGGGTAACGGTCTGACTGCGCTGATCACGGCCAAGAGCAATAAATCGCAGGCCCATGCCGAACAACAGGACGCCATGGAGTTCATGGCCGATTGTGTCATTCGCCTGACGCGGCGCCTCGAACATGGCGTGCCGCTGCATCGTCTCGAGATCACCAAATATCGCGGCTCGGATTTCAGCGCCGGTGAGTTTCCGGTCAGTTTCGGGCCGCATGGTCTGGAAGTGGCCGGGCCGGAATCGAAGGAGATTCGTCATCTCGCCTCTACCGAGCGCGTCTCGGCCGGTTTTGAACGACTGGATACGCTGCTCGGCGGTGGTCTGTTTCGCGGCAGCAGCACGCTTATCACCGGTGTGCCGGGCACTGCCAAGACCACCCTGACCGGCAAGTTCGCCGAAGCCGCGTGTCTGCGTGGTGAGCGCACCTTGTTCGTCAGTTTCGACGAAGGCGCCGAGCCCATCCAGCGCAATCTGTCTTCGGTCGGCATCGCACTCGCGCCGCACATCAAGTCTGGCCTGTTACGTATGTATTCCGGGCGCACCGAATCGATAGGCGCAGAAGAGCATCTGCTCATGCTGAAGCGCCTGATAAACGAACACCGCCCGAGCTGTATGGTGATTGACCCGCTCTCGGCGATCACCAAGTCCGGACAACTCAGCACCGCAAGGGCGGTGGCCAATCGCCTCATCTATGCGGTCAAGGATGAGCGGGTGACGGTCATGGTGACATCGATAAGCGAGGGCGATGACCCCAGCATCGAAGCCACCGAATTGCAGATATCAGCGATTGCCGACACCTGGATTCATCTCTCTTATCTGGTCAATGGCGGCGAGCGCAATCGGGCGCTGACCATCATCAAGTCGCGCGGCACCTGGCATTCGAACCAGGTGCGCGAACTATCGCTCGGCGACGATGGGCCGCAACTGACGGATGTCTATACCGCGGGCGGTGAGGTGTTGATGGGTGCGTTGCGCTGGGAGAAGGAACGCGAGGAATACCAGGAGACTCTGGCGCGACGCCACAAGTTCGTTCGCCAACGCGCACAACTTGAGGGCGCAGAGAGTGACACCCGTGCGCGCATCGCGTCCTTGCAACAGGATCTAGCCCACCAGCAGAGCGAGTTGGAAATCTTGGCCTCGCAGAATGAAGCGAGCCTTGAGTCTTCGGACAGCCACAAGAGCGAACTAGGCCGTCTGCGCAACGCGGACCGCGTCGCAGACAGCGCGCATAAACCGAACAAACCCCGTGCCGGCAACGGCACCAGCCGAACGAACAGGTAAGAGGCGATGAGCAAAAAACCGCCCAGCGCGAAAGCGCGACCCCGGCGTATCACCGGAGCCACGGACAACAAACTCGACCTGTGTCTGTATATCGCAGGTAACGCCCCTAATTCGCAATTGGCCATCGATAATCTGGCAACTATCTGCGATGAGTTTCTGATTGGTCGCTTTCAACTCGAAGTCGTCGATGTGCTCAACTCACCCCTGCGCGCCCTCGCCGACGGGGTGCTGGTGACGCCGAGTCTCGCGGTGACCAGCGTACATCCGGCGGTGCGCATCATCGGTAATCTGAATGACCGCAACAGCGTGCTGCGCGCAATGGGTATTAAATGAACAAACGTTATCTTCCCAAACCACCCACGCCAGTCACGGATGGCGCACCACCGCACAAGGCGCCGCGCTTCGAGGCGCGCATTCTGCAACTGGTGCCCGGCACCCGCGAGCGGCGCGCGATCATGGCCGGTGAAGTTGATGCCATCCTCGACGCAGACAGCGGGCAGGCCATCCTTCTGCCCGCCGCGCAAGTCGCATTGCTCAAACAGAAGCACCAGTTTCATGGCCTGATCGAGCTCGCCTCCGATGGTTATTGGGAACAGGATGAGGACGGCCGCTTCAAGGTGTGTAGCGGGCTCGCGATTGGTGCTGCGCGGTGCGAGGACACCCGCGGGCGACTGCCTTCAGAACTCCGTTTTGAGGGCGAGCCGGCAGATGCTGCCAACAAGCTCATGCGGCAAATCGCGCAACGTATCGTATTTCGCGACCTTGAACTCACCCAGCGTGACGGCGATGGCGCGCTGCGTCATTTGAGCTTGAGCGGTGAACCGCGCTTCGATAACGATGGCTGCTTTCGCGGTTTTCGTGGCGTCACGCGCGAGATCACGGCGCGCGGACAAATCGAGAGCCAACTGGGCACGAGCCTGGCCTTTGAATACGCGACACTCGATGCGTTGGCATGGCCGGTCTGCCTGCTCGACGGCGATGACCGTGTGGTAGCGGGCAATCACGCCTGGCGTGAATGGTCAGACCTCGGCGCGGGCGGCGTGGCGCTCGGCAGTCTGTATCGCGATGCCTGTCGTGAGCAGCCGGCGCTGCTGCCGATAGACGCTGAGCCGTTTGCCGCCGGTCTTGCCCAGGTACGGCGCGGCGAGCGCAGCTTGTTTCGCTGCGAACATCATTTTCGAGCCGCTGCCGGACCGCGCTGTGTGATGGTGTCGGTGAGTGCAGTGCACAGCGCCGATGATACCCAGGCGATGCTCATGCTGGTGCATGAAGACATCACCGAGCAGCACAGCAATACCCGCTGGCAGACGCTCGAGAGCACCGTCGCGGTGAGCCTGGCGCAAGCGCCGGACACCGCAGCGGCCCTGCAGGCGGTACTGGCGGCGGTGTGCGAAGCGCGGCACTGGGACTGTGGGCAATACTTCGAGCACGATGTGGCTAGCGCCTCGCTTGGCCATGTCGCGAAATGGAGTCATGCGCGCGCGAGCGAGGTAGAAGCGTTTCTGGCGCGCTCGCCTATCGGTCGTTTTCGCGCCGACGCAGGCCTCGCTGGGCGCGTGTGCCGCGCCAAACAACCGGTGTGGGTGAGCGATGCTCACCATGATGTGCGTCATGGGGCGGCTTTGCCGCATGAAGTCGGGCTGCGCGGTCTGTTCATCTGTCCGGTGGGTGTCGATGGCGCGCTGGACGGTGTGTTGGTGTTCGGCAGTCGCGAGGAACTCACGGAGCTGGACGAGCACGGACTGCGCGCGGTCGCGACCATCGGCAAGCTGCTCGGACATTTTCTGCGGCGCGAGGCCGAAAAGCGCCGTTTGATCGACAGTGAACAGCGTTATCGTCGCTACACCGCGCTGGCCTGCGACTGGCAGTGGCAACTCGACAGCGAACTGCGTTTTGTTGAGAGCAGTGCCTGTTCTATCGATGCCGGCGGCGAAATCATCGGCAAACGCCTGTGGGAATTGCCGCATCTGCGTGTTGCAGCCGACGAATGGGCGCGACTACAGGCGGAGATAGTCGCGCAATGGTCATTCTGCGATTTCGAATGTGTGGCCGTACAGAACGATGGGCGTGAGCGCCGTTATACCTTGAGCGGCGAACCGATGTTTGATGCCGCGGGTTTATTCTGCGGCGTGTTGGGCGTCGGGCTCGATATCACGCAGCGCGCGCGTTAAACCAGCGGCAAACGCGCGCGCAGCGTGGGCTGCGATTATTTCTGCGACCAGCGTCCGTCGGCGCCCTGGAACCAGGTGCCGGCCGGCGCTTTCTGGCGAATTTCACCTGCGTAAATCTTGCCGACTTCGGCCACCGGCGCATTGCTTGCGCCCGCCTGTTTTTCATACACCTTGCGACGTTCGTTATTGGTGTTCGTGACCAGCGCTTGTACGCCGGCGCCGGCCTGGGTGTCATGCACCACCGCAAAACCGTCGAAACGTTCACCTATCAGGCCCTGCGCACGCGGCGCGTCGAGCGGACGTTGTTCGGCCTGCACGCTCGCCACGAGCAGCAGGCTGAAGCTCGCGCACAGCGATACACGGAATTTGTTCAGGAACGGGCGGGGCAGGGGCAGCGTCATGATGAGCACCTCAGAAAATGGCTTTGGTGGCGACGTCGTCTTTCGCCTGTTGTTCGAGTTTGACGCGCACATCGGCATCGAGCTTGATATTGAGATTGATGGTGATGGGTTCTTTCGGCGCTTCGACTTTCACGGTCGGCGTGCAGCCGAGGGTGACAAGACCAGCGGCCAGCATCGTTGTCAGCAATGCACCGCGCCGTAATGCGTCAGGTGTTTTCACGATGGCCTCGTTATGTCTGATCATGGTGCCCAGACCATACTGCAGTTGCGTGGTGACGAGAAGCGCCGAGCTCATGGTTTGAGTAGTTCGCCCGCTCCCCAACCGAGCGCACTGCTGGTGATGCCGGACAGTTGCAGCAGCAGCGCCGCGAGATAATCAAAATCGGTCTCGAGGCTGATATTGAATACGAATGGCTGGCCACTCATCACCGCCGGACTTTCGCCTTCGAGATGGAACAAGGCCTTGCCGGCGCCGAGCAAGGGTTTGTCGGCACTGATGGCAAGACTGCGGTAATGAAAATCCGACAGCGCGCGGAACGCGAGTTCAACGTCCGCGCCGTGGGTTTTGAGTTGATCAGTGACGGCGTTCGCGCCGAGCTGCACCACCCCCGGGCCGTTGGCGGCCAGTTCACCATTGACGACGGCAATATGCCGGTTTTCAAAACGCAGGGGCAGGCGACCGGCGAGACGACCGCTGCCCTTCAGTTGTTCAAGATTCAAGACCGTGAAGGCCGACGCCAGATCGACGTTCACCACCTCGACGTCCATACGCGTCGCGCCGCTCGAGATGTCGATATCGCCGTCGTGAACTTCAAACGCACCGTCAAACATGTCGGCGCGGGCGTATTCGAGACGTACATGTCGGTCGGCGACCTGAAAGCGGAGGGTCACGGGCACTTGTTTGAGCGTCGGCAATTCAAGTCGGGCGCTTAAGGTCTGGCCGGCCGCGCTGTGCAGCGGCGCCAGGTTGTCGAGCGCGAGCGCCGCGTTGAGCTGTTCGACTTTCAGCGTCGCGGTGCTGAAGGCGAGTTCGTGCAGGCCAAACGATAGTTGGCTGTGTTGGCCGCTCTTGTTCCATTGCACAGCACCGCTGGCCGACAGTTCGCCGCGCGCATCGCGCAGATCGGCTGCTGCTGCGGGTAACAATGCGCGCACTTGATCGGCGTTGGCGATTTTGATCGGTTTGAGTGTCAGTTGCGCTTCACCAGCGCCATCGGTGTGTTGATGTTGACCCTTCACTCGGGCTTCGAATTGCCCCTCGAAGTCGCGCAGTATCGCTTCGAAAAGGGTCTGCCCGCCTGTCATGCGTGCCTCGAGGTTCGCGGTCAACGGTGCCACTCGTGCCGGCGTTTGTGTATTGCGCAATTGCCCGATGGAGACCGTCAGGCCAGGCGCTGCACCGGCGGCATAGCGGGCGCGCAGGTTGGTTGCGCTCCAGGCCTGACGCGCGAGCTTAATCTCGCCGTCGGTGATGGTGAGTGCTGTCAGTGCACGCGTATTGAGATCGGCGCGGAAATCGCCTTTCAATTGAAAAGCCGGCGCGAGCCACGCCTCGCCGAGCGGACGCTCAGCGTCAATGCCGCCTTCAATATCAAAATTGCCGCTGCGTAATGGTGCCGTCACGGATGGCGTCGCCAGCGTCACGCGCGCGGTGAGGGGCGCACGCAGGGCGAGTGTGGCGTTGCGCGAGGTGAGCTCAGCGGCGAGTGCCAGCTTCGTCGCTGCTTTGTCGTTGCTGAGTGTGAGCAAGGGCGCGCCGTCACGCGCGTTGAGCGCCAGTGAGGTGCTGACCGTGGGCGCACGGTCAGCAGCGCCACCCGCTGCGACGGGCATCATTGTCTGCGCCTTGAGACCCTCGGCACTTGTGCAGGTGAGTGTGCCGGTGGCAGTGGCGCAGTTCACCTCGGCCGATACGCCGGTGAGGTGGGCGCCATCGTGCAGGTGAATATGTTCGGCCTTTAGCGCAAGAGAGGCTTGAAGTTGCGCGCGCTGCAGCCATTCGTCGAGCGCGTTCCGCGGTTCCGGCAATTGTGTGCGGACGTGCAGGTTGACGTGACCGGCGGCACTGTCCACGCCCGGCAGCAGCGCGGCAAGCATCCGCGCATCGAGTTTGGCATCGAGGGTCAGCGCGCGCGGCGCGCCAGCGCCGACGCCATCGAGACGCAGGTCAGATTGCAGTGCGTTGGCGCGCAGCGCGACTTGGACGGCGTCGGCCGCGGGTCGCGAAATGGCCAATGTTACTGCGCCCCAACGCTGATCTTTGCTGCGCACCTCGGTTGCACTGAAACCGCCGGCCAGATGTTCGAGCCCGTGTGGGCCGCTGCGTGCGGCGAGTTCACCGCGCAGGCTCTCCACGCTATATGAGCCGATGGTGAGGTGACCCTCGGCGAGCCCGAGTTGAGCGTTGATGCTGCCGTCGACCTCGGGCTGTACGTTGAGCGTGCCTTCTATCTGCCCGTGGCGCGCGCCCAGTGCAAAACGTAGTTGCGCCATCAGAGCGGGGGTGTTGCTCGCGCTACCATCAACGCGCACGTGCAGCAGTTCGGCGCCCACGCGCAGACTCACGCGCACATCGTCGAGTTGCAGGGCAAGTGCGGGCAGCGGCGCGTCGCCGCTGCTGCTACTGCCGGGTAGTGGCCACCACTGACCATCGCGCCACGCGAGTTGCAGACGCGCGCCGCTTATCCGCACGCGTTCTACCTGCACGCCGGCTGCGAGTGAGAGACGGTAATCGAGTTCCATGCGCGCAATCTCGCCGAGCGCAGAACCGCGCAGGGCGAGGGTGGCGTGGCTGGGCGAAAGATTGAATATTTCAACATCTGCCGCACCCAAACCGCGGCTCGCCAGCGCTCGCTCCGCGAAACGCGCGGCGAGGGGCGCGCGTGCCAGCCATAACAATGCCAGCAGCACGAGCGACACGAGTATGACGGCTGTGCTGCGCGGCCAGCGTGCAGCCAGAGGGGGCTTCAAAAAGAACAGCAAGCGCATGGTGCCAGCGTAAGCGCGTCCGGCGCGCGCGCAAAGCTCGAATTATATGACTGCCTCGATTTAGAGGCGCGCGCTGGTCATGCTTGAGCGGTATTCCATCGCTGGCATGCTGGGCGTGGGCATGTCGCGCTGCTGAGTGCCGTTCAACATCACGATCGCGCGGCCTTTGGCACGTAAGGTGCCACGTGCCTGCAGACGAATCAGCACG